>DASVFC010000325.1:0-2787 GCA_036380235.1 Vicinamibacterales bacterium | reverse complement strand
GCCGAGCAGCCGGGTGATCGGCAGCGTCTGAACGTTGTAGCGGTAATGCCGGCGCGTGCGTTGACGGCGCGCGGATTCCGGGTCCAGCGAGATCTCGCTGACCGTGCTCTCTTCGGCAGTGATGACGTGCTTGCGTGTCATGCGGGCATCAGAGTGCCGCGCACGCAAAAGGCGCTGCGGTCAGGCCGCAGCGCCTTCTGAGTACCCGGTCGTTCGTTCGAGATCGGAACTACTGGTACTTGCCGACGCAGGCTCCGGTGGGAACCGGCAGGCCCACGACGTACGAGAGAATGACCTGCGCATCGACGGCGGTCGGAGCGGTGCCGTCGCAGTTGGCGTCGGCGTTCGGTCCGCTGTTCTTCCATCCGGCGGGGAGCGTCAGTCCGACCGTCGCACTGAGCACTGCCTGCGCATCGAGCGCGCTGACGACCAGGTCACTCGTGACGTCGCCGCGCAGAGCGAGGACCGCAGGCACCGTGTACTTGAATGCGCCACGACCGTGCGTTGCCGCAACCAGTAGCTGCGTCGTCGGATTGAAGACGAGGTCGTACACGGCCACGTTCGGGAGGCCGGGGAACGGCACCCACGTCGCGCCATCATCGGTGCTGCGGAAGAGGCCGAGATCGGTTCCGATCGTCAACTCTACGCCAGGCTGAATGACGATGGCCAGCACCGGACTGTCGGGCAGGTTCGACGTGATGTTCGTCCAGCTTACACCACGGTTCGTGGTCTTGTAGATGTGACCGGCGCCGAAGCCCGAGACGGTCGCGTACGCGACGGCAGGGTTCGTCGGATCGACTGCGATATCCGAAATGAAGCGCGCCGCGTTGCCGGTGCCGAGCGTAAAGGTCGCACCGCCGTTGCTGCTCGTCATGATGCGGCCATTGCTCGTGCCGACGTAGATCTGATTCGTGTCGGTTCGTGCAACTGCGATGGAGCTGATGCTACCTGTGGAGCCGCCTCCGAGCATATCCCCCAGCGACGTCCACGATTCGCCATTATCGCGGGTGCGGTACAACTGGTACGTGCCGAAGTACAGCACGCGGGGATTCACTGGATCCATCAGCAGCGGAGCGATGAACTGGCCACGGTCATCCGCGTTGATGCCGTTGCGCTTCAGCGCAAAGCCAGCGCCGCTCGCTGCGTCGCGGCGACGCGGACCGCCCGGATTGCCCGAAGCCGGCGGCGACCACTGCGTCGTCGCCCAGCCTGTGCCTCCAGTCTGATGATCGATCGCCGAGTAACCGCCGTCGCCACCCAGAATCTGCATCCATGACGGCGAGCCGTTGTATTCGTTCGTGCCGTTGTCCTGCGAACCGCCCATCATCTTGTTGGGATCGGTCGGGTGTACAGAGAAGCCCGCATAGAACTGGTGGATGGCGATGTCGGTGTTGAGCGTCTGGAACGTCGTTCCTCCATCCGTCGAGCGATAAATGCCGCCGTCATTGCCGGCATAGATGATCTGCGGATTGGTCGGATGGAACGCGAACGTCTGCTGGTCGACGTGAATGCCGGAGTTGCTGCCGTTGCCGCCAATGGCCGCGAAGGTCTGGCCACCGTTGGTCGACTTGTAGAGCAGCAATCCGCCGAAGTAAACGATCTCGGGGTTCGTCGGATCCACAAAAATGTGCATGTCGTACCAGCACTGACTGGCGCAGCTCGCGCTGCTTGGGGGCAGCTGTGTCCAGGTGACGCCGCGGTCATTCGTGCGATAAATGCCCGCCAGGCCGCTCGTCGCCAGATTTTCCGCCGACGCATACAGGGTCTGCGGCGAAGACTGGCTGATCGCGATGTTGATGCGGCCGATGCTGCCGGTGATTGGCGTCGTCAGCTTGGTCCACGTCGCGCCGCCGTCGATCGTCTTGTAAATGCCGGCCGACGACGAGCCTCGGCCCGTTGACGCGTAGAACGTCCCGGGAGTCGTCGTGTCGGCGACCATGTCGGCGAAGGTGCCGGTGAGCGAGCTGCCTGGCGCGGGAAGTCCGGTCGTCAGAACGGTCCAGCTCTGGCCGCTATTCGTCGACTTGTAGATGCCGATGTTCGACGTGACGAAGACCGTCGTGCTCGTCGCCGAGCCGGCCGTCGCGCGATCGATCACGACCTTGGAGATCGTCGCACCGCTCACGAATGGCGAATCGAATACCGACGCGCCCATCTGCGCCCACGTGGTGCCGCCGTCGATGGAGCGCAGCACGCCGCAGCCGTAGTAGCTGTCCTGCGAGTTATGAAGCTCGCCCGTGCCGGCGTAGATAATGTCCGGGTTCACCTGGTCGATCACGATCGAGCCCATCGCGAGCGAGCACTGATCGTCGGTAACAGGTGTCCAGTTGGTGCCGCCGTTGGTCGTCTTCCAGACGCCGCCCTGCGCGCCCGCCGCGAAGATCGTCGTCGGCGTGGTCGGGTGGACGGCGATGGCCGTCAGTCGACCGCTCGAGGCGATGTTGATGTTGACGTTGTTCGGTCCGATGGCGGTCCAGCCGTTGCCGACTGCCTGGCCCTGTGCAATGGAGAGGTTCAGCCCGCGGTGGCGTCCGGGGAACCGCGCGTCGACCTGCTTGCGCGCGCGCGCGAATGCGCCGCGAGGGATCTTGCCGGTTTCATCGGCACGCTGCGCGATGAAGTAGCGCAGGCGATCGCCCGGGTTGTCCTTGATGCGACCGGTGGCCACCTGCGCTTCGACGGCAACGGCCGCGAGCGGAAGAGCAACCAGGACGAACGCCGCGTGACGCAGCATTCCACGAGACATCTTCGAAAATCCGTTCATTCGAACTCCTCAGTCGGGGCACA
>DASVFC010000324.1:0-4207 GCA_036380235.1 Vicinamibacterales bacterium | reverse complement strand
GCAGCCGCTTCCGCGGCGCGACGTTGTTCCTCGAGCGCAGCCGCTTCCGCGGCGCGACGCTGTTCTTCGAGCGCAGCCGCTTCCGCGGCGCGACGCTGTTCCTCGAGCGCAGCCGCTTCCGCGGCGCGACGTTGTTCTTCGAGCGCAGCCGCTTCCGCGGCCCGACGTTGTTCTTCCAGCGCAGCCGCTTCCGCGGCCCGACGTCGTTCCTCGGCCGCAGCGGCTTCGGCGGCGATGCGCTGCTGTTCCGCCTCCTCGGCCTGTCGGCGCTCTGTGGCGGCAGCGACCGCGGCCTCCGATTGCTGACGCCGCCGCCGAATCTCAATCCAGATGTCGTCACCACCGCGCGCCGCCACCACATTGAACCGGTCGTCGGCCTGATCGGGCAGCCGGTACTCGACGGCGCCAAATTCATCGAGGGTGCCAAGCGCATCTGCCGGCAGCAGCTGCGTCAACATGCCGATGGTGGTGTCGAGCGTGAGATCGTGCGTAGAAATGTGCAGCGGATTCGTTCCCACCATGACGTACGGACGCTCACCGACGTGCATGACGAGCGCGTCGCCGTCGGCGCGAACGATCGCAGAGAGGAGGGAATCAGCGAGAGCCATTAGTTAAAGTGCACGAAACGACGCATGAGTCCTGTTGTTTCACACCCATTCATCGGCTGCAGCGTGCGAAATCGTTAGCGGGATCGGTCGGCCAAATGCAGCGTCATCAGGCCGAACAGTAATGGCACGATTCGAACGTTGCTGAAACCGCGACCGCTCATTCTATCCGCAACGCCTTTCGCGCCCGGGTAGCGGCGGATCGAGGCAGGGATGTAGCGGTAGGTGTCGGGATCTCGATGCAGGATCCAGCCCAGGCTCGAGCCGACGACGGTCAGGTAGGACAGGTAGGCGCCGCGGACGATGGCGTTTTCAGGCCGGTTGAAATCGAGCGAGAGCAATCGCCCGCCGGGTTTCAGCACGCGCGCAATTTCATCGATCGCCGCATCGAGCTCGGGCACGTTGCGAAGCCCGTAACCCGTGCTGACAAGGTCGAATGCCGCCGATTGGAACGGCAGGTTCGTCATGTCGCCGGTGACGAATCTCACGGCTAACTGGTTCGCCGTCGCTCCAGCGCGACGCCGGCCAAGCTGTACCATGCGGTGCGTGATATCGAGACCGATCGTCTGTGCGCCGCGATCGGCGAGCGCGAAAGCGATGTCGCCGGTGCCGCACGCCAGGTCAAGCGCGCGCTCGCCCGGCTTCACCCGCGCGAGTTGCACCAAGGTTCTTTTCCATCGCGCGTCCTGGCCGTACGACAGCAGCCGCGTGATCAGGTCGTAGCGATCCGCGATGGTGGTAAATAACCGACGGACGTAGCGGCGCTTGGCCTGCGGCGACTCGAAGGCGGAGTCGAGCGACACGACTCAGAAAATCAGGCGCGCCAGGGTTGCGGTGATGAAGCAGACCACGAACGCGATGCTCAACGGCATCAACGCGCCGATGGTCGCCCACTTGGCGCTCAGCGTTTCTTTGTAGATGGTGATGATCGTCGTGGCACACGGATTGTGCAGCAGCGAAAACAACATCAGGTTCACCGCGGTCAGGAGCGTCCAGCCGTGTTGATCGACGAGCAGCGCGCGCAACCCGTCGAGTGACTCCATCTCCGTCATCATGCCTTGCGACATGTAGACCATCAACATCGTCGGCACGACGATTTCGTTGGCCGGGATGGCGATGATGTAGGCCAGCAGGATCACGCCATCGAGGCCGATGGCCCAGCCGAGCGGATGGAGGAAATCGGCGATTCGCGTCGCGAGGCTGACGCCAGAAACGTGAATGTTGGCCAGCAGCCAGATCACCGCGCCGGCCGGCGCCGCGGTGAGGATGGCGCGCCACAACACAAACAGCGTGCGATCGATCAACGACGTGTAAAGGATGCGCAGCACGCCGGGGCGGCGATACGGCGGCAGCTCGAGCGTGAACGCTGACGCTTCGCCGCGAAGGATGGTTCGCGACAGCATCCATGACACCGCCAATGTGAACAGCGCGCCGATGATCACAATCCCCAGCACTGAACCGGCGGCGACTAACGATGCCACGGCAGGCGAAAATGACGCCGCGACGAATACCGTCGACAGCATGATCAACGTCGGGAAGCGGCCGTTGCACGGCACGAAGTTGTTGGTGAGGATCGCCACCAGTCGCTCGCGCGGCGAATCAATCACGCGGGTGGCAATGATGCCGGCGGCGTTGCAGCCGAAGCCCATCGCCATGGACAGCGCCTGCTTGCCGTGCGCCCCCGCCTTCTTGAAAAGATAGTCGAGATTGAACGCCACCCGTGGCAGATATCCAAGGTCTTCGAGGATGGTGAACAACGGGAAGAAGATCGCCATCGGCGGCAGCATGACGCTGATTACCCAGGCGAGCCCGCGAAACACACCGTGCCAGATGAAGCCGGTGAGCCAATCAGGTGATCCCCAGCTGGTGAACAGTGCGGCCGCCCAATCCTCGACCGCGAACAACGCCGTGGCCAGCATGGCGGAGGGAACGTTGGCGCCGATGATGGTCAGCCAGAAGATCACCGCCAGGATCAGCAACATCAGCGGCAGACCGAACAGCCGCGATGTGACGACGCGATCGATCTTTTGATCGAGCTCGAGCGGACGTGATCCTTGATCGCGGACGGCGCGACGAGCGACGCGCTCAACTTCGTTGTAGAGCGAGCCGACGACCTCTTCGCGGAAACCGGCTTCGAGCGAACGCCGTAGGGAGCCGGCCTCGCGGATGATATCTGCCGGGCTGATGGCGTGCTCGCTCATTGCGCACCCTGCAACGCGATCTTGCGGCTGAACCGCGCATCGGGGACCTGTTGCCTGGCCACCAACTCGGCGAGGCGGCCGGTGGTGAGCGCTTCCTCCACCGACGCGTCGCCATCGAGCAATCGAATCGCGATCCACCGCGCGTTCGGCACGCCAGGCGCGGCGGCTTCAATCATCGGCACCAGTCTGCTCACCGCGCGTTCGAATTCGGGCGTGCCTTTCGATCGCAGCGGGCTGGTCGCGGTCTCGCCTGAACAGACGTTGGCCACATCCTGCAGCAGCGTCATCACATTCTCGCCGGTGCGAGCCACGATCGGCACCACCGGCACACCGAGATCGCGCGACAGCGATCGCACGTCCACCTCGATGCCGCGCCGCTTGGCCTCGTCGATGAGGTTAACGGCCAGCACCACCCGATCGGTGATCTCGAGAACCTGAAGAACCAGGTACAGATTGCGCTCGAGCGCGCTGGAGTCGACAACCACCACCGTGCAATCAGGTCGGCCGAACAACAGGAAGTTCCGCGCCACTTCCTCATCGTCCGATGCGGAGAGCAGCGAGTAGGTGCCGGGCAGATCGACGAGCTTGTAACGCTTGCCGCCAAACTGGAATCCGCCTTCGGCGCGCGTGACTGTCTTGCCGGGCCAGTTGCCCGTGTGCTGGCGCAAGCCGGTCAGCTGGTTGAACAGCGTCGACTTGCCAGTGTTTGGATTGCCCGCCAGCGCGATCACGTGATCAAAACCGCCGACCGCGGAACCAAGCTGCGCCATCTCGGCGTGAACGGGACAGGCTTCGCAGGCGTGAGGAGCAGCCATCAGCGGCCTCCCTCGGTTGCCGCCGCCTTGACGAGCACTCGGTCGGACTGCTCGCGCCGCAACGCGATCGTAGTGCCTCGCAGCCGATACGCGCGCGGATCGCCGCTGAAGGTCGTCAGCTCACTGCGAATACGAGCGCCCGGTGTGAAGCCGAGATCGAGCAATCGCCGCCGAGCGAAGCCGCGGAACGTGGGATCCAACGCGACGATGTCTGCGGCCGCACCCTCAGGCAGCTTGCTCAACGGCATCACTCCATCGACGGGAACCGGCGCTTCTGCGGCGGCAACTACGTGGACGTTGGCCGCGAGCATCGGCGCCAGGCGAAACTCGTTCTCGCCGTCGCTCAGCACCATCCGCGCCGGCGTGCGTTCGATCACGCGAACCACCTGGCCAAGCTTCAGGCCTTCCGCAGTGAGCTGCGCGTACGCCAGCGGCGGTTCGTCCTCGAGATGGACGATGCGCGCCGGCGTGGACAGCGGCCACGCGCTCAAGGCGGTGCCGGGCGCATCTGGCATAACACCATCGGCAGTGGGAATTGGATCGCCATGCGGATCGACATTGGGATGTCCCATGCGCGCCGACAGCC
>DASVFC010000323.1:0-5046 GCA_036380235.1 Vicinamibacterales bacterium | reverse complement strand
TGGCCAACCGGGTGATCTCGCAGGCCAAGCCCTCCCAGCCGGCACGCATCATCGAGTCGCGGCGGATCGCGGATCGCTTGTGGTTACACGTCGAGGTGTTCAACCATTCGCTCTGCGATGCGGCGACGCAAGGGCCGCCGGAGTCAATCGCGCGCGGCTGGCTACCCGCGCACGGCGACAACGGCGAACCAACGGTTTGGTTCGCGTCACGAGGGTGCTGATGACCGCGATCGTCATATCCGCGTGGCTTGCGTTTGTGGGCGCGCAGGCTGATGCGGCGACGACGCTGGTCGATCTGGAACACCGCCTCGCGCGGGCGTGGGTCGAGCGCGATCGCGCGTTCATCGACGCGCTGCTCGCGCCGGAATGGGCGGTGACCGATGCGTCGGGTGCGGTGCTGACCAAGCAAATGGTCCTCGAGCAGACGTTCGCGTCCAGTGAACGCCGGATCGAGTCGATGGTGATCGATGACGTCAAGGTGCGCATCTTTGGTGAGGCGGCGGTGGTGACCGGCCGGACGCGCGCCAGCGGCAGCTACCAGGGGCAGCGTGCGACCGTCACGCTGCGCTTCACCGACGTCTTCGTGTTCAGGAACGGCAAGTGGATGATCGTCGCTTCGCACGGGTCGAGCCTGGCCCCGTAGTCATGATCGCGATCGCGCGCCTCTTAACCGTGATGATGATCGCCGTGGCCGCCGCCGGCTGCGAGCGGCCCGTCGTGTCGCTGGGCTTCTGGTTCGAGGACGTCACGTTCGAGTCGCCGATGCTCGGCGGACGGTTGACCGCTGACGATCTCCGCGTCATCGAGGCAGTGGCGCGCGGAGAGCTGGCCGCGGCGTTTCGCGGTCTCAACGTCGCGCTGAACGACCGGCGCGAGTCGCGGTTTCGTGTCCGTGTGACGCAGACCGTGGTTGAAGGCCGCATGCGGCGGCATGCAGTGGTCGCTGGCGAATCCCGCAGCGTGTCGTGGGCCGGCGGATTTGGTTCGGTCAATTTCACCTACTACGCATCCGGCGCCCTCGTGTTTGCGCCGCCAGGCACGTCGCGGAGCGATCTCGTCGGAGCCATCGGCCGTGGTCTCGGCCGCGGCGCCGTCCACGAGTTCGCGCACCAACTGCTGACCGGTATCAATCTTCACGCCACCCGCGACCGCGGCAGCTATGAGTACTACGCCGCCTCACGCGAGCAGCAGTACTACGGACCTATGCACTGGGACCACGCCGGCCCCTTGCTCAAGCAGAAGTACGCCTTCCCCCAACTCACCGCCCGCCGCTGACGCACCAGGGATGATGAGGGGCGTACCCCGTCATCCTTAGGCGATCGACTTCGAATAGAACAGATCGTGGTCGCCGGGAGGGGCGAAGCCTGCCATGCGTACGGCGGCGGCGATTTGCGCCCAATGGCGGACCTCGTGCAGCGCCATGTGGAACAGCAGTTTGCGCGGAGACAACGGGTAGGTGCCGCTCGCGACCACGACCTCGCGTGGTTTGTTGAGGTCGGGGGCTGACAGCGTCGGCAAATATTGCCTGACGCCTTCACGACCGCGCTCGGCATATGCAAACAACGCGTCGATGTCTCCGGCATCGATACCAGACGTGGTCGGCAGCTCCTTCCCTTGCAGGCGCAGGGTGTGCCGCACTTCGACGAGGAAGATATGGTCGATGAGCGCTCCGACAGTGGGAAATCTGCCACCTGGCTGCACCTGGACCTCCATCGCCGCCGGGTTTGCTTTCAACCAGGGCAGCCACTTGGCGCGCTCTTCGGCAGTCCAGCCAAGCAGTTCATCCAGCGAGATATTTATCTCCATGGACCACTACTATTTCACGGCAGCTCATTCGTGCTGTCGTTTGCACTGAGGCGTCGCAGGCAAGCGTAGCTTCTGCAAAGGAAGGTAAAAAATTTAACGGTCGAACGCGTTCGGGATCAACGGGATGACGCGGTGCGGCCCCGGTCATCCCTTCGGAAGGGATGATTTCGGGGTACGCCCCCCGTCATCCCTGGGGGCGCGCTAGCGGAAGAGGTCGTCGATAGAGACGATGTTTACGGGGCCGAGATTCAGTTGGCGGATAGGACCCTCGATGGTCTTGCGATCGCCGACGATCACCACCGCCATCTTGTCGGGTTGAATGTAACGAGCGGCCAACCGCTGCAAGTCACCGGCCGTCACCTTCGACACCGCGGCGACGAAGGTGGAGAAAGTATCGTCAGGCAGGTTGTAGGCGACGAGCTCTTCGAGCTTTCTTGCCATATCGCCGGTGGTCTCGAACTCACCGGGGAAACCGAGCGCGACGTAATTCTTTGCCTTGCTCAACTCCTCCGCCGGCACCGGCTCGAGGATGCCATTGAGCTCGTTGAAAAATTCCTTGAGCGCTTCGCTGGTCTTGTCGGACTGCACACCCGCAGTCGCGAAGAACGGACCGGCCGCCAGGCGTGTGTCGAAGATCGAGTTGGCGCCGTAGGCGTAGCCGTTGCGCTCGCGCAAATTGTCGTTGAGGCGAGACGTAAACGAGCCGCCGAGAATGGTGTTGAGCACTTGCAGCGCCGCGTAGTCGGGCGTCGAGCGCGGCACGCCGACCCAGCCGATGCGAATCTGCGACTGCGCCGCTTCTGGCTTGTCCACCAGATAGATCTCCCGGGACTTCAGTTGCGGCGCCGTCGGCACTTCCGCGACCAGCGGCGCAATACCGCTCGATTTCCAGCCGCCGAAGGTCTTCTCGAGTTGCGCGAGAATCGCCGACGGCGCTACGTCGCCGACAACTAGCAGCGTGGCGTTGTCTGGACGATAGTGCGCGTTATAGAACGCGCGGAGGTCGGCGACCGTCATCGACTCGATCGCGGGCGGCAGCCCGTTGGCCGACGTTCCATAGCGATGCGTCGGCCCGTATACGATGCGTGGGAACGCGATGCCGATCAGGGCACCTGGATTGTCGCGAGCCTGAAGCAGGTTGGTCAGCCGCTCCTTGCGCAGCCGATCGAGCTCGGCCTCGGGGAAGGTCGGACGCAGCGAAACATCAGCCATCAGCGGCAGCGCATCGGCCAGCTTCGACACCGGCACCGACATCCGCACCGCCGAATAGTCAAACGAGCTCGTCGTCGACAGGTTGGCGCCGAGGAACTCCAGCGCGTCGGCGAGATCGAGCGCGGAGCGCGTGCCGGCGCCCTCGTCCAGCATCGCAGCGGCAAGGCTACCCACACCAAACTTCCCGATCGGATCCGCGGCGCTGCCGGAACGCACGATCAAATTGATCTGCGCCAGCGGCACCTCGTGATGCTCGACGATCCATACATTCAAGCCGTTCGACAGCTTGTGTTTCTGGATCGCGGGCAGCTTCAAAGATGGCGCCGGCCCGATCGCAGGTGGCTTGCTGCGATCCGGCTTCTGAGCAACAGCAGTGGTGACGGCGCACGCCACCAACACGGCGGTAATTGCGCGCTTCACTTCTTCTCTCCCGGCACCACGCTCAACTCGACGCGGCGATCCTTCGGCAAGTACTGTTCGACGGCCGCGCGCACATCCGCGGCAGTGACTGCCTGGTAGCGCGCGAGATCCTTCGCGAAATAGTCGGGCGTCCCTGCGGCCCTGTAATACGCATTGAGCTGATCGGCCTTGCCGCCGAAGCCGCCGACACGTTCCATCGCCCGGTAGAAGTTCGCCTCGATCTGATTCACGGCGCGGGTCATCTCGCGGGCCTCCGGCGGCGACGCGCGAAGCTTGTCGAGCTCTTCATCGATTACCGCCTGCAACTTAGCCAGCGTTTCTCCAGGACGCGCCGTGGCGATGATGAAGAAGTTGCTGCCGAGCGCCTGCGACTGCTGAAACGCGCTGACGTCCTGCGCGATCTGCAGGTCGTAGACAAGACGACGGTACAACCGCGAGTTCTTGCCGCCAGACAGCAGGTTGGCCACGATGTCGAGCGTGGCATCGCCAGGCTTCAGATGCGCCGGCGTATGCCAGCCCAGGTAAAGGCGCGGTAGCTGCACGCGATCGGTGATGGTCTTGCGCTTCACGCCATCGAGCACTGGCGCCGGCGGAGACAGCGCAGAAACGGGCTTGCCGCGCGGAACGTCAGCAAACCATTTCTCGACGAGCTTTCGCGTCTCCGCGATGTCGATATCGCCCGCAATTACGAGGCTGGCGTTGTTCGGAACATAGTAGGTCCGGAAGAACCGCGCCACATCTTCGAAGCTGGCCGCCGTGAGATCCTCCATCGAACCGATCGTCGACCAGCTGTATGGATGCCCGGCCGGATACAACATCGCGGGCAGCTCGATGAATGCTTGCCCGTACGGCTGATTGTCAACGCCCTGCCGCTTCTCGTTCTTCACCACATCGCGCTGACCATTGATCTTGTCCGGCGCCTTGTCGTCGAGCAGGAAACCCATGCGGTCGGATTCAAGGAACAACGCGAGGTCGAGCGCATTCGCCGGCAGATCGATGTAGTAGTTCGTGCGATCGACGCTGGTGGAACCGTTGTTGTTGGCCCCGGCGCCTTCCAGCCACGAATCAAACGCTCCTTCGGGCACGTGCATAGAACCTTCGAACATCACGTGCTCGAACAGGTGGGCGAAGCCGGTGCGTCCCGGCCGCTCGTGTCCCGACCCGACGTGATACCACACGTTTACAGAGGCCACGGGCACGCTGGCGTCGCGGTGCAGGATCACGTTCAGCCCGTTCGGCAACTGAAACTGGGTGTGGGGAACGGACAGTCCCGGTCCCTGCGCGTCGGCAGGAATCAGCGTCGCGAGCACGAGCGCCGTCGTGGCAAGTATTCGCTTCATGAGTCGAGTCTACCCCTGGAAACCGCGATCGCGCGCAAAGACAATCGCCTGCGCACGCGACCAGACGCCGAGCTTGTCGAACAGGTGGGACAAGTGGTTGCGAACGGTCTTCTCGCTGATGCCGAGCCGCTCGGCGATTTCAGAGTTGCTGAGGCCCTCGGCCAGCAGCGCCAGCGTCTCGCGTTCGCGCCTCGACAACCCGTCGAATGCTGCAGCCGATGGCTGGCGGCCGCTGAACGCCAGCACCGCTTCCTTGAACTTTCCCCAC
>DASVFC010000322.1:0-9112 GCA_036380235.1 Vicinamibacterales bacterium | reverse complement strand
GCCACCGTGTCGCGTCCGCACTGCGCCTCGAATCCGAATCGCAGATGGCAGCCCATGCTCTGTGCGTGGCTGACGCCGATTTCAAACTGGTGCCGCTCGTTCAATGTTCGCACCCGAGCCAGCAGCCGATCGTAGCCCCACTCTTCCGGTTCGTAATGCGAGGTGCCGATTAACATCAGCGTCGCGGCGTTGTCGGCGAACCGGTGACCGCTGCCATTGGGACCCTGGAGTTCGACCAGCAGGTCGTCGATGGCCGCCAGGTTCGCGTCGGGATCGCCGTCATCCCAGATCCGCATCGTCAGCAGGGCGAGGACGTGCATGAAGTAGTAGTCGAGCAGGATCGACACTTCGACGCGGCCGGCCGCATCGGCGCCGCGCTGATCGGCAAGAAAGTGCAGCACGTCGATCGGAATGATGTCGGGGTTGGTCTGCTGCGCGACGCCGTCCCAGTCGTGGAGGATGTGGAACCCTTCGGCGCGGGTACGGCCGTCGTAGGAGTTCAGTGCGCGATCGAGATAAATCTGATGGCCGCGGGCGCGGAACTGGTTGTTGCGCATCGCATCACGCAGCGGCTTGAGCGCCGCACCGAGCGTGGCGGCGCCGGCAAATTCGTCGACGATCTCGCGCCTCGCCTGCCCGCGCAGGGCGCTGGCGACGATGGCGCAGGTTTGCTCGAACGGAATGTTCATGGGGCTTGGGACTTGGGACTTGGGACTTGGGACTAGAATACCGCGCTATGAAACGTTTCGTTCTGCTCACGTTGGCGCTCGCCACAGTGTCGCTCGGCGCGCAAGGCACGCAGTCGCGCGGGTCGTTCAACGTTGTTGAAGCGACCATCCCGGAGATGCAGGCGGCAATGGCCAAAGGCCAGGTGACGTCGCGGCAACTGGTCGAGCAGTATCTGATTCGCATCGGCCTTTATGAGGACCGATTGAACGCCGCGCTCGCGATCAATCCGCGCGCGCTCGAAGAAGCGGATGCGCTCGATCGCGAGCGTGCGCAGGGCAAGCTCCGCGGTCCGCTGCACGGCATCCCGGTGGCGCTGAAAGACAACATCCACACCACTAACATGCCAACGACCGGCGGCGCCCTGGCATTCGCCGGCTATACGCCGCCCTACGAAGCGACGCTGACCACGAACCTCAAGGCCGCGGGTGCGATCATCATCGCCAAGACGGGGTTGACCGAGCTTGCCAACTGGGTGGCCGGCAATCCCAACGCCATGCCCGGCAACTACAACGCCGTCGGCGGCTTCGCCTTCAATCCGTACGATCCGCGTCCCGATCCGCGCCCAGACCCGGGTGACGGGCGGCCAGTCCTGCAGACGGGCGGTTCGAGCTCCGGCATCGGGACCGCCGCAAATCTGTGGGCGGGAAGTGTCGGGTCCGATACCGGCGGCTCGATCATCAGCCCGTCCAACGCCAACATGCTAGTGGGCATCAGGCCCACGATCGGCCGCATCAGCCGTTACGGCGTCATCCCGATTACCGCCGATCACGATACCGCCGGACCGATGACGCGCACCGTTGCCGACTCGGCAATCATGCTTGGCGCAATGGAAGGCGCGAGCCCCGATCCGAACGACGCCGCCACCCGCACCTGCACGCCGCCGCCGAATCGTGACTACACGAAGTTCCTCAACGCCAACGGCCTGAAGGGCGCACGCATTGGCGTGCCCCGCGCGTTTTACCTCGATCGCGTGACGTTGCCGGGCGAGTCGACCCCGCGAGGCGGCGTCAACGCTGAACAGGCGAAGGTCATGGCGGACGCGATCGCGGTTCTGAAGCAGCAGGGCGCGGTGATCGTCGATCCTGCAGACCTGCCAAGCTTCGCCGCAACCAACGCGAACGATAGCTTTCCCTTGTTCGATTACTGCGCCGGCGCCGAACACGCGAAAGGCAAGGACGCGAACTGCTCGAGCCCGTTCAAGTACGGCATGAAGCGCGACTTCAACGCGTGGTTGGCCAGCCTCGGGCCTGCCGCGCCCGTGAAGTCGCTGACCGAGCTGCGGAACTGGAATCTCGCGCATGCCAAGGCCAACGCGATTCGCTACCAGCAATCGCGGCTGGATATTTCGGATGAAGTGGATCTCGTCGCCGACCGGGCACGCTACGAGCGCGATCGAGCCAAGGATTTACGTCTCAGCCGGGATCAGGGAATCGACGCGGTGCTGAAGGCGCATAATCTCGACGCCTTCATCACGCCGGGGGGCAGCGGCGCCGGCATTGCGGCCCGGGCCGGTTATCCGATCATCGCGGTGCCGTTCGGCATGGTGCCGAACGCGCCGCCAACGCCCTTCCCCGCCGGCTTCGACGCCCGGCCGGCGCCGTACGGAGTCGGCTTCGTCGGCGCGCAGTGCAGCGAGCCGAAGTTGATCGAGATTGCCTACGCGTTCGAGCAGGCAACGAAAAAACGCGTGCCGCCGCCGTCAGCGCCGTAACGGGTCGGCGTTGACCAACGCCAGCAGCGCGTCCACATCGTTCTGCAGATCGCGCGTCAATTGCGCGCGGTAGCGGCGGTGCAGCGTATCGGCGACGGTTTCGTAGTACCACAGCGTGCCGTCGCGCCGGCCCTGGAATCGTTCCCAGATCTCCTCGCCGTGCTCGCGGTAGTCGCGCATGATCGACCGCACGTTGTGCAGCTTGTCTGCCGCGGAGACGAGCAACACCGACGCGCTCGCCTTCTCGAGATGGGCCAGATAGTTTTCTTTCCGCTCGCGCCACGGCAGCTTGTCTTCCGGATCTTCGACGAGGCTGTCGCTGCAGCCGAGTACGATGTCGCCGACGGCGTCGCCGAAGCGGGCGCGGATCTCGGCCAGCGTGGCTTCGCCGCCCCCGTCCTCCGCCGCGTCGTGCAGCAGCGCGCCGATGGCCTCGTCTTCAACCGCGCCGTATTCAAGCGCGAGCGCCGCAACGCCAAGAATATGCGCGATGTACGGGATGCCGGTGCCTTTACGGCGCTGTTGTTGATGCACCTGGTGGGCGTAGACCAGGGCGGCTTCGAATCGGGCCGTGGTCAAGCCAGTGCGCGTTTGGTAGTCTGATCGAGGAGAAACTCGGCGAGCATGTCTTCCCGCTTGCGATGCACGCAGTCATGTGCGTCGCAGATCGCTTGCAGTGCGGCCGCCGTGCGCGGATCACCGAAATGCCCCGACGCATATCCACAGAACAACGAGAAGCACTCGCGGAGGCTGAGCAGGTTCCACAGGTCTTCGAGCTGCCGGGCGCCGCGATAGTTGCCCGCCGCCGCCAGCACATCGACCATTTCGCCGTAGATCCACACCCGCTTGCCGTTGGCAATGCGCTGCACGATGGTGCCAACCACTTCGTCAAACGCCACTGGGCTCGCCATGTCGCGGCGCATGAACTTGTCGAGGGTTTGCACCGCGTCGGCGACGAACATCCGGTTGGTGTTGATCAGCCGGCGGACGTTCCACCCCGCTTCATCGAGCCGGCGCGATAGCAGTTCACGGTGCTCCGGCGTGGCGACAATGATCGCGTTCTCTCCGCGCTCCAGCCCGCTGATGAGGAAATGCGAAACCGTATCAGCCAGGGATTTGGACGAGTCGAACAACTGGACGTGATGTTCCGAGGTCCTTGAGGCCGGGCTGTACTGCATTGCGCCTATCAGAATACGCCTGCCGCCACGGCGTTCTCAAGCTCGGCAAATCATGCGGCTTTGGCTTGCCGATCGTCCCGTTGCAGCAACGCTACCAGGCGCGCTTCCGCGTTCGTAAGCCCGGCCGCAAGTTTTGCACGGCTTGGCGTGATGCTGCTCAGCGTGACGCCCGACAGGAACCCGTCGAAAACTGCCGGGTGGATGTAGCACTTACGGCAGACCGCGCGGGTGTTGCCAAGCGCTTTGGCGACCCGATCCACGACTTCGACGATCGCCTTGTTCCCTGCGGTCTTTGACGACGCAGGCGGTAGCTGGTCGAAAGCTTCGGCCGCGGTCAGCGTACCGAGCCAGGTGCGAAAGTCTTTGGCCGTGAACGGGCCGCCGCTGATCTCTCGCAGGTACTTATTGATGTCTGACGAGGACAAGCTCCGGACCCGCCGATTTTCGTCTCGATATTGGAAGAGCGTCTGGCCCGGCAGGTCCTGGCACTGCTGCACGGCCTTCGCCAGGCGCGGTTCCTCGAGCTCAATCTCCTGGAAGACGCCGCTCTTCCCCTTGAACGCAAACCGTAGCCGGCGGCCGCGAATCGTCACGTGGCGATCCTGCAGGGTCGTCAAACCCCGGGATTGATGCTTACGCGCGTACTCTTCGTTGCCGATGCGGATCGCCGTCTTCGCCAGCAGTTCCACCACGGTCGCGAGCACGCGCGGACGGCAGCAGGCCGGCCCCATCAGGTCCCGGCGCGTTCGCTTGCGGATTGCGGGCAACGCATCAGCGAACTGGATCATGCGGTAGTACTTCGTCGAGTCGCGTTGGGCGGTCCAGTCCTTGTGATAGCGATATTGCTTCCGCCCGGCGGCGTCGACGCCGGTTGCCTGCAAGTGCGCGCGTGGGTCGGTAGAGATCCAGACGTCGGTCCACGCAGGGGGCAACACCAGCGCTCGGACGCGCGCCATTGTTTTCGCGTCGGTGATCACACGGCCTTTGGGATCTCTGAAGACAAACCCCTTGCCGCGGCGATGACGCGTAATGCCGGGCTTGTCGCAGCAGGTATACCGCAACCCTGCCGCTTTCGCGCTCTGCGTTCCAATGACCAGTTTGGGTGCCACGTTGCCCACAAACCCGGCAATTGCAACGACGATGCCTGAAACGCTTCTTGCAGAGAACGGCCAACATGAAGCACCCATCGCGTCCAGACACGCAGCCCGACCAGTACATCGCCGATCTGCCAAGTGCGCACCGAACGCCGCCGACAAATCCGAACCCGGAGGGCGACGGAGTCAATCCCGTCGATACCTCATCCATGCCACGCGGCGAGGATGATGACGAGACGCGGCGACGCAGTCCGGAGTACAACGATCGACCCGGCGCGCCACCGCGGCCGGATCGTTAGCGCCGCCTGGTCCACGTTTCGACGAACGAAAGCGGCGCCGACGATGGTTCGACTCCGGTCGTAACTCTGCGGCCGGTCCACACGATTCGATCGCTTCGCTCGAAGACCAGCTCCGAATAATGCGGCGCCAGCGGTTCGTCGTCGCCGATCACGGCCACTTCTCTAATCAGCCACCTGTCGCGCGCATCATTTGGCGACAGGCTCTGAACCGCCTTGTGCGGCACGTTGCTCCACAGGCTGAGCATCTCAAATCGCTGCGACGTCCGGTTGTAGTTGATCAGGAACCGGTAGGTTCTCCCGCGACCACCAGGCCGATCGGCCACCGTCTCGCACTGCAAGTAGGTTCCACGCATCACCATCTCGCACGTGCGCGTGGCTCGCTCGACGATGGGCTCGCCTTTCGCCGGGTAATACGTGTCAACGGTGTCCCACACGCCAACAAATGGAGACAGCCAGTCGGTGGCCGGTTGTGCCACCGCCAGCATCAACGCCACTAAGAAGGACATCCGCGAATCGTAGCCGGAAAGCTGCGGCTGGGATTAACCGCGGGACGGGAACAGCGACTAACCTTCGTCCATCACGCCGAAGATGATGAGCGCCATCACGAGCAGCATGACCAGGAACAGAATCTTCCATGGGCTCTTCGGGTACTTGCCTGCGATGCGACCCGTGTAACCGTTCACCACCACCTGGTAGGGATTGCGGCCGAAGGTGTAGACCAGCAGCCAGATGGGTACCAGCAAATGCTTGAACGTCTTGCCTGAGAACGCCGGGTAGATCTGCAGATTACGATGCGTGTCGCCTGGCACCTGCGCGGCGCATAGTTCGCGCAGCGTGGCGCGCATCTGTTCCTCCGAGCTGCCCGCCGCTTCGGTCAGCGCCACCTGGTAGTGCTCGACGACATGACCCGAGAGGAACGCCGTGTCATACGGGACGCATTCGCCGGTCGGGAACGGTTCGACCTGGCGCAGCAAACTACTATCGACGCCCATCGTCCCAGGCACCGGCTCGTCGTCGAACGTATGTTCGACGACACCTGAAGCCGGCTCCCAACGCACACGCCGCTCCTGTCTCACGACGCTATTACCCTTGCTGTCGCGGCCTTCGACGCTGACGTAATAGTAGTGACCCGCCTCAGCGTCCCACGGGCAGTGCGCGCGGGCATCGAAGGTCCAATACGGAATGTAGACGCTGTGCACGGTGTCGACGAGGGCCGATTTCGACAGCTTGTTCGGCGCGAGCCACTTGCTGCGCCACCAGCGGCGGATGTCGTCGCGGACTCGGTTGCGATCGATCTTGAACGGGAGCACGCCTTTCGGCGAGATCGGCGACTTGATCTCCTGGTAGGCCAGCAGCGCCGGCGAGCCGCAGAACTCGCAGTTCTGCCCGACGCGGGCGGCGTCATAGACCATCACGGCGCGGCAGCTCTGGCACTGCACGCTGCGATGCTGTTCCTTCCACGTGTCGGGGACGTCCTTCGTTGCGGCCAGTGCAGCGGCGAGATCGTTCTCCCCCACCTTTTCGATCGCCCGATCGATCGCATAAGGGGACTCGGTGCCACAGAACGGGCAAACCAGCTTCTGCGTGGACGGGTTCCACTCCGCCTGCGCACCGCAGGCGGGACACGCGTGCTTCTCGATTGCCCTAACGTCTTCGGCCAGGGCGCGTTACTCCGAAAGGTAGGTGTTGATCGCCGTGCGCGTGACGCGCCACGACGATCCGATCTTCTTCCCTTTCAACTCGCCGCTTTCGAGCACCGCCAACACGTCGGCTTCGCTGACGCCCAGCACTTTGGCCGCATCGGCAGGGCCCAGCAACTCCGGCGCGGCGTTGACCGACGGCGCCGCAGCGCCGCCGGTGAAGCCCTGTTGCATCATCTGTTGCGCCAGGCCAAAGCCCACCGCCAGTTCTGCCGCGGTACCCGCAGCGCCGCCGGCACCGCCGCCCTTCTCCATGCCCTGGGCCATCTGGTACTTCACGTAATCATTCAAGTTGCCGATCGCGGTCATGCTCGCGCGCTTGTCGAGCGCGGTCTCCACTTCCGGCGGCACCGACACGTTCTCGACGATGAAGCTGGCGATCTCGAGCCCGTACTTGGCCTTGACCGCTGGGTTGATCATGGGCAGCAGCGCCTCGCCAAGCTCGGTGTAGCGCGACGCGACGTCGAGCACTGGAATTTTCGCCGAGGCAATTGCGTCGGTGAACAGGCTGACGATGCGCGAGCGCATCGTGTCTGCGAACTCGTCGAGTCGGAAGTTGTGATCGGAGCCGGCCACTTCGCGGAGGAAGATCGGCACGTCGACGATCTTGAAGTCGTAGGTGCCAAACGCGCGGACGCGGACGACGCCGAAGTCGGCGTCCCGCAGCATCACCGGGTTCGACGTGCCCCACTTGTTGCCGGTGAACAGGCGCGTAATCACGTAATAGACGTCGGCCTTGAACGGCGAGTTGAAGCCGTACTTCCATGACGCCAGCCTGGTGAGAATCGGAATGTTGTCGGTCGTGAGGGTGTGCTTGCCGGGTCCGAAAGTGTCGCCGAACGCGCCAAGGTAAACGAACTGCGCTACCTGCGACTCGCGCACGATCAGCTGCGCACCGTTCTTGATCGCCTTGTCTTCATCGGGAAATCGATACGACAGCGTGTCGCGGGAATCATCGGTCCACTCGATGATGTCGATCAGTTCGCCCTTGAAGAAGTCTGTTATGCCCATGGACGGAGATTGTAGGCGAACAGGCCATCGGGCCATCGGGCCATCGGGCCATCGGGCCATCGGGCCATCGGGCCATCAGGCCGTCAGGTTTCGCGTTTGAGCAGGCGAAGCAATTCCGAGAAACCGGCGCCGATCAGGCCCATTGACCAACCCTCGCTGGTCCAGGGATCGTGGCCCGGCAGGCCCTTGAACGCCGCTTCCGTCTGCACGCGTGCGCGTGCGAGGGCAAGCGGCAAGGCTGGGTCGATCGTTTTGCTGGCGCTGTCAGCGGCCTTCAATTGCGCGACCAGGCGCTCAGCCTGGTCCATGTCGAGCATCGAGAGCGGCGAGCCGCAGTGGGCGCACGCCGATCCGCGGGCGAGATCGACCGGCCCGCCGCAGTTCGAGCAGTTGATCACCTGGACGTTCTTGCGCAGCTCCGCGATCTGCTGCGGCGTGAGTGGCCGCACGAAGTCCTTCTCCTTCAGGAAATCGAAGAACGTCGTCAGGCGGCCATGATCGTTGGGGCAACGGAAATAGGTGAAGCGCGTATTGCGCTGCATGTCCTGGGTACGCCGGAGGCGACCCTTGCAGTGCGGGCACTTCACGAGCTCGCCGTCGTGCGGCTCCGGCTTCCTGACATGTTCACCGATGGCGCGAAACAGCGCCAGGGTGGCACCCGGGGTCAGCTGCAAGTTCTCCCTGCCGTCGAACCACAGCGACTGGCAAGGCTCGCACAAATCGACTTCAATCGAGCGCCCGAGGCGACCATCGAGCATGTGCACTTCCATGGCCGCCTGGCAGCGAGGACAATTCACGCCACAAATTCTGCCACCAAAAAATCGAATTTCGTTTCGAGATTTCGAATCGACGACCGGTGGTTGATGGCGTTGATGTCCGTTGCGTGACCACGTTCAGCCATGCCGCGTGATCGGCGCCGGGACGAAATGCCGCGATGATACGTGGCATTCTGGTTGCAGCTGCGGCAACTGCCAGCCTACTGGAGGACGAATGCGTTCGACGTTGTTCACGATTTTTCTGTTTGTGGCAGTACCGGCCTTTGCCCAGACCACCACCATTAGCGCCTCGATCGCCGGCGACATCGCGCGGTTCACCAGCACAGACACCGGCGCCCTTCCGGTAGGCGACCTGGCAACTCTTGATGGTGAGGCCATCGGTTTCACCGTCGGTGTCGGGCGCGCCATAGGCGAACGCTGGGGTGTTGCGATGGAGTTTGGCCGCACTGGCGAGATCGAGCGCCGGCACGAGATGGATATCGATCCGCGCATCTCGGCGCGGCCCTCGCTCGTGCCGCCGGGCATCTCGATCCCCGATTTCTCGTTCGTCACCACCACGGAGCTCCAGGTGATGACGATTAGCGCGCTCGCGTGGGCGAAGCACGATGCGGGGC
>DASVFC010000321.1:0-7364 GCA_036380235.1 Vicinamibacterales bacterium | reverse complement strand
GCACCAACGAGTTGATGTACGAGTTGACGAAGCTGTATCCGGCCATCTCGGGCACGATGCCGGCGTATGGATGGGATGTTCCGCTGACGCATGCCGTCGATGGTGCGCTCTATGCCGGCTCACACCGCAACTTCCCATTTCACTTGTTTGCGTTTGGCACACAGCACGACCCGGCCCGGGCATACCTGGCGAGCCGGATACTGCTGCGGAACATTATTGGGAAGCCGGAGAAGGACGACGTGCATTTTTCGTTTGCGAGGAACTTGTAGCAATTCGCAATTCGCACTTGGCAGTGGGCTATGAGCAACGCGCAATGAGCGAAAGGCCCTTGTTATGCCCGATACCACTGGCGTGTTCCGGCTCAACTCGCTGCAAGGCTGGCAGCGGGAAGCCATTCTGAAAGCGGCGCAACTGCTGCGTGATCGGTTTGGCGATCCTCCGGCAGATCCACAGGCGCTACTGGCGTACGACGGGTTGCTGGAAGTGCTCGATCCGACGCGGCGGACGGCGCGGCTGCAGCGCGAGTTGAGCGAAGCTACCCGGAAGGCGTCTTTGACACCGCGAACCGAACGACGCGCCAAGGATCGCCGCTTGAACGACAGGCGCAAGGTCAATCTCGGACCGCCGCCGGGGATCGCGGAGCGCCGGCAGGGTGAACGACGCAGCGGCAACGATCGTCGAAGTCAGCGATAACGCGCCCACGCTGGTTACAAACCGTGACAGGCGCGTAACCTATACTCACACTTTGAATCACAAGTGAAACACGCGTCGTTCCCCACACTGGAGGCTTTACTTCCGATGCTCCGCATCCTCACCGCATTTATCCTGAGCCTGACGCTCGGCTCCTCGGCGTTCGCGCAATCCACCGCCATCAACGGCACCATTGAAGGCACGGTCAAGGACGAACAGGGCGCGTTGCTCCCCGGCGTGACGGTCACTGTGACCAACGTCGACACCGGGGAACAGCGGGTGGTCGTCACCAACGAGAACGGCCTGTATCGAGCGCCGCTGCTGTCGCTCGGCACTTACCGGGTTGCGGCGGAATTGCAAGGCTTCAAGAAGTTCGAGCAGCAAGGCGTTTCGCTCCGCGCCGGCCAGACAGCCGTGATCGACGTGGCGATGGCTGTGGGAACGGTGGCTGAAACGATCACCGTCACGGCGGATGCGCCGCTGATCGATCTGGCGAAGATCGAACAGGGCCGCACCTTGAGCGAAGAGGAAATCAAGACGCTGCCGCTGACCTCGCGCAATCCGTACAACTTCGCGCTGCTGCAGCCGGGCGTGGTCGGTTTCGAGACCAACGAGTTCGGCGTGCCACGCCTGACCGCCAACGGCGCGCTGCTGCGCGTGAACTACCAGGTGGATGGCAGCAACAACACGCAGAAGGATCGTGCCGGCCTGCGGCAGATGCCGATGTCGGAAGTGATGATCCGCGAAGTGAAGGTCGTGACCAGCGGCTACGCGCCGGAATTCGGCCAGACGATGGGCCTGGTCTACAACGCGATCACGCCGTCGGGCACCAACACGTTCAAGGGCCAGGGCAGCTATCGCCTGCAGCGCCAGTCGATGGTGGCGATGCCGTTCTACACGGCGGCGAACGCGGCCAAGCCGCCGACGGACGTCAACGTCTACACGTTCGACCTCGGCGGTCCGGTGGTGAAGGACAAGACCCACTTCTTCGGCGGTTACGAACACACCGAGCGCGATTTGTCGGGCCTGAGCGTGATCACCATCTCGCCGGCCAACCAGGCGCTGCTGGGCCTGAGCGAGCCGGCCTATCAGCCGCGCGGCCTCAACACCGAGTTCGCGATCGGCAAGATCGATCATCAGCTGAGCGCTGGCAACCGGTTGTCGTTCCGCTACATGTTCTTCGACAACTTCATCACCGCGAACGTCGGCGGCGGCCTGCTGTCGGTGCAGCGCGCCAACGACTTCGCCGATCGCCAGCATTCGACGGGCGCGCAGCTGATCTCATCGATCGGCGCGACGACGCTGAATGAGTTGCGCGTGCAGTTTGCGACGCGCGCACAGAGCCGCGCCCCGAACCCGCTCTCGGGCACCGGCCCGGCGATCAACATCGCCGGCGTCGCGCAGTTCGGCGGTCCGATCGCCGCCGTCACCGACTCGGGCTTCGGCTTCACGCAGGACGTGCTGCAGGTGAACGACAACATCACGTTCCTCAGGGGCAACCACTCGTTGAAGGCCGGCCTCGACGTGCAATGGGTGGCCGACACGCGCACCTCGGCGCCGGCGGCGCTCTACACGTTCCCGAACTCGGCCGCATACATCGCCGCGCGCGACGGTGTAAACCGCCTCGGTTACGCGAGCTTCACGCAGTATTTCGGCCTGCCGAACCTCGAATACAACACGTCGCAGTACGGCTTCTTCGTCCAGGACGACTGGCGCGTGGCTTCGGACTTCAAGATCCTCTACGGTGTCCGCTACGACCTCTATACGACCCCCGAAGCGAACGCGAGCGCGCCGGTGGCAAGCTCGCGTGAATTCAAGACCGTCACCAACAACGTGGCGCCCCGCTTCGGCGCGGTGTGGACGCTTGGCGAAAGCAAGCGCTCGGTGGTGCGCTTCAACACCGGCCTGATGTACGACCAGGCGATCAATGCGATTTATGAGCAGGCGCTGCAGAACGACGGCACCAACGCCCGCGCCTCGGCGACGTTCACGCCCACCCAGGCCGGCGCGCCGGCGTTTCCGGCGGTGCTGAGCACCGGCGCCGGCGCGGCGCCGAACACCGCGTGGACGGTAGATCCCGCGTTCAAGATCGCGCGCTCGTGGCAGAACAACGTGCAATTCGAGCAGGCGATCGGCGATCGCTACGCGGTGTCGATCGGCGCCTCCTATGTGAAGGGCTACGACCTGCCAGTGGTGACGAACATCAACCTGATCAACCCGATTAGCACCCTGGCCGACGGCCTGCCGGTGTTCTCGCCGACGGTCAGCGCGGCGACGCGCGTCGATCCGCGCTTCAACGTGATCAACAGCACGCAGTCGATCGGCGAGTCGGACTACAAGAACATGACGCTGCAGTTCACGCGCCGTTCATTCAACGGCATCGGCTTCGACCTTGCCTATACGCTCGGCAAGTCGGAAGACAACGCGCCGATTACCAGCGCGCTATCGGTGCAGGGCGACGCGGGCCGTATCGATCCGACCAACCTCGACCGCGACCTCGGTCCGAACATCCTCGACCAGCGGCACACGTTCAGCGGCAGCATCGTGGCGATGCCGCAGTTCGAGCGCGACGGCGCCCTCGGCGCGATCCTCAACGACAACGTGTTCGGCGTGGCAATCCAGCTCGCCAGTGGCATCCCGGTCAACCTGCGTAGCAACCTCGAGCTGAACAACGACGGCACTGCCAGCGATCGCCCGCAAGGCGCGGCGCGGAACTCGCTCAACCTGCCGGCGCGCAAGAACGTCGACGCGCGCTACTCACGCCGCTTCCGCATCCAGGGCAGCATGGCGGCCGAGGTCATCGCGGAGGTCAAGAACCTCTTCAACACGGTTCAGCCTTCCAGCGTGAATGCGACGATCACGACCAACGCCCTGGGTGTGCCAGTGGCGCCGTTGCCGACGTCAGGCGATCAGCTGACGCCGACGGGTGGTTACGAACAGCGGCAGTTCCAGTTGGGGTTCAAGTTCACGTTCTAAGCAGGCCAACAGGCGAACAGGCCAACAGGTACGTAGGGCGGGACGTTAGTCCCGCCCTCGTTTTTGGGATCGATCATGCGACACGTTTTTCTGACCGCCGTCATCGTCATCGCCGCTGCCTCCGCACATTCCACTTCGCAGCATCAATTGCAGCCGGTCGCCAACCTCAAGGGCGAACCGGCGCTCGAATTACAGCTGCGCAAGCTCGACACCGTCGGCAACTTCATGATGACGACGGCGCATCCAGACGACGAGAACAACGCGATGCTGGCCTACTTCGCGCACGGCAAGGGCTATCGCACGTCGCTGGTGACGGCCACGCACGGCGAAGGCGGGCAGAACGAGATCGGTCCCGAGCTGTTCGTGCCGCTGGCGGTGCTGCGCACCGAGGAGCTGCTCGCGGCGCATCGCTTCGATGGCGCCGAGCAGTACTTCACGCGCGCGATCGACTTCGGCTACTCGTTCAGCATCGAGGAGACCCTGGAGAAGTGGGGACACCAGGAGATCCTTGGTGATTACGTGCGGATGATTCGCACCATCCGTCCTGATGTGATCGTCGGCTTCGTGTTCGACGGCGATGGCGGCGGCCAGCATCACCAGACCTCGTCGCGCCTGACGCTCGAAGCGTTTCGCGCCGCCGCGGATCCGGCGAAGTTTCCGGAACAGATCAAGGAAGGCCTGCGCCCCTGGCAGGCGAAGAAGTTTTATTACACGGCGGGATTTGGTCCGCCTTCGCAGGCCCGCCGCTCAGAGCCTGCTTCGGCGGGGCAGGGCCTCGAAGCGGCGGCGAATTTGAATTTCACCGGCGGCGATGTGTTCGATCCGGTGCTGGGCAGGACCTACAACGAGATTGGTGGCGAAGCCCGCAGCATGCACAAGTGCCAGGGCATGTCGCAGCTGTTGCCATTGCCGATCGGCAACGCCGGGCCGATGGGTCCTGGCGGCGTGCGCGCCTATCGACTGCGCGATTCGGTGCTTGAAGGTGGCGTTGCTCGCGCGGAGAAGGAAATCTTCGACGGGGTCGACACCAGCCTGCGCAGCCTGACGCGTTTTGCGGGGGTCAATGCGCCGGCCGATCTTGCGACGCGCCTCGATGCCATCGCGGCCACCGTTATTGAAGCGCGGAAGGCACTTGCCGACAACGGCAACGGCGCGGCGGCGCCCGCCATCGCGCGCGGACTGAAGGCCGTCCGCGATCTGCGTGGATCGCTCGGATCACTGGGTGAAGACGCCCGTTATGAAATCGATCTGCGGCTCGCGCAGAAAGAGGATCAGTTCGAACACGCGTTGATGCTGGCCGCCGACGTGCGTCTCGACGCGATCGCGCGCGACGGGTTGGTGCCGCCGGGCGAGCCGGTAGCGGTAAACCTGATTGCCGCCAAGCGCGGCACGGTGCCGGTTGCCGTCACCGCATCGGTGAACGGTCTCGTCGCCGGACCCAAAGATGATGGTAAGGCGTGCGCCGGCAACGTCAGCTCCGGCACCGGGAACGTGACCTGCGCGAAGAACCTGATGGTGCCTGCGGACGCGAAGTTGACGGCGGCGCATTTCCGCAACGGACCGGTCGGCGCACGCTACGTGTTCGATACAGACGTGCCGTTCGGGTTGCCGTTCCGCCCGACACCCTACACCGCGACGTTCACGCTGACGATCGAGAACACACCGATCGGGATGACCGTGCCCATCGAGGCGCGATCGGAAGGCAACATCTTCAGCGGCGAGAAGCGATCGGAGATTCACGTCGTGCCGGCGTTTGCCGTCACGACCAGTCCGGAGATCGTCGTGGTCTCGACCTCCGCTCCACAAACCAGAGATGTGCGCGTTACGGTGACGAATCACTCCAGCGGTGCGGCTGCCGGCGACGTGGCGCTGGAATTGCCAGAGGGTTGGCGCGCCACGCCGGCCACACAACCAGTGAAGTTTTCGCGCGAGGACGAATCAATAACGGTGCGCTTCACGCTGCAGCCGCCCGCCGCCGGCGTGCTTGCCGCCGCTGCGCTCAAGCCGGGCGGCAACCAGTTCGTCCTCAAGGCCAAGGTCACCTCCGCAGGGAAGACGTTCGCACAGGGATACCAGGTCGTCGAGTATCCGCATACCGCGCGCCGCCATGTGCTCGTCGAACCCGCCGTTGCGGTGAAGGCGCTTGACGTGCGGGTGCGGCCGAATCTCAGCGTCGGCTACGTGATGGGTGTTGGCGATGAAGTACCGGCGGCCCTCGAGCAGCTCGGTGTCAGGCTGTCGCTAATCACGCCAGATGAACTGGCGTGGGGCGATCTCAGCAGGTACAACGTGATCGTGACCGGCGTGCGCGCGTACGAGCGGCGCGCCGATCTGCGGGCCAATAATCAGCGGTTGCTCGATTACGCGAATGCCGGTGGCACGGTGATCGTTCAGTACAACAAGTTCGAGTTCAACGACGCACAGTACGGTCCGTATCCGGCCAGGGTTGGCCGCGAGCGCGTGACCGACGAGAATGCCGAGATGCGACTGCTCGAGCCAAACCATGCAGTGTTCACCTCGCCGAATCCGATCGGCCGGGCCGACTGGGCGGGCTGGGTGCAGGAGCGCGGGTTGTATTTTCTCGATGCGGACGGCCGCGATCCGCAGTACCGAGATCTCGTAGAATTCACCGAGCCATTCCCGTACAACCAAGGCGTCAAACGCGGCGCGTTGGTGGAGGCAAAGGTCGGCAAGGGCCGCTGGCTCTATGTCGGACTTGGGTTATGGCGGCAGCTGCCGGCGGGCACGGATGGTGCGTACCGGCTGATGGCGAATTTGCTCAGCCTGCAATAACCGCAAGATCTTGAACGTGGCCGTCCCCGGCGCTGACGGATTTGTATGCTCGAACACATACTTCGGCGGATGGGGTTTGGCGCCAGCCAGGCCGACCTGGCGTTCTACGCAGGTTCGGATCCTGCCCAGGTCATCGATCGGCTGCTCAACTATGAGCCGCTGACGACGGACCACGATCGCCTAATCGGTGATCCGGCCTACGTCGGCATCACGACGCAAGGCCGTCCGTTTTCTCCAAACACCTCGATTAACGACGCGCGCCAGCGCTGGCTGTTCCGCATGGTCCACTCGCAGCGCCCGCTCGAAGAGAAGATGGCGCTGTTCTGGCACAACCACTTCGCCACGGCGTATTCGAAGATCGCGGGCGCCATCGGCCAGGAGCGCGCAACGCGCGCCATGGACAACGATCCCAACAGCCTTGCCGGCAGCCCGCCGGGACAGATCCAGTTGTTCCGCCAGCACGCAACAGGCAACTTCCGCGACCTGCTACTCGCCGTATCCAAAGACCCGGCGATGATCTATTGGCTCGACATGCAGCTCAACACGCGGACGCGGCCGCAGGAGAATTTCGGCCGCGAGATCATGGAGCTCTTCTCCATGGGCATCGGTAACTACACGGAAGCCGACGTCTACGCGGCCGCGCGCGTGTTCACCGGGTTCAACTGGCAGCTGGTCGGCGACCGTGCCGACGTCAACAACAGCTTCTATACGTTCCTGTACCGCCCGAACGATCACGACGTGAATGCCAAGGAATTCACGTTCCCGATTTATCCCGATGGCGGGCGCGTAATTCCGGCACGCCCGGCGTCCGGTGGCGAACAGGATGCCGTCGATTTCATCACCGCGGTGGCACGCCACCCGGCGACGGCACAACGGCTGGCGACGCGGCTTTACCGGTTCTTCGT
>DASVFC010000320.1:0-6488 GCA_036380235.1 Vicinamibacterales bacterium | reverse complement strand
CACGTTGCCGCGCGGCGGCATTGTCGGCGTCATTGGACCGAACGGCGCCGGCAAGACGACGACGTTCAGGTTGATTACGGGGCAGGAGAAGCCGGACGCCGGCACGATCCGGCTGGGCGAGACGGTGCAGGTCGGCTACGTCGATCAGTCACGCGACGCGCTCGATCCGAACAAGAGCGTGTTCGACGAAATCACCGGCGGCGTCGACGAGCTCGAGATGGGCAAGAAGAAGGTGGCCTCGCGAGCCTACGTGTCGTGGTTCAACTTCAAAGGCGGGCAGCAGCAGCGCAAAGTGGGCACGCTGTCGGGCGGCGAGCGCAACCGCGTTCATCTCGCCAAGCTGTTGCGGAAGGGCAGCAACCTGTTGCTGCTCGACGAGCCGACCAACGACCTCGACGTCGACACGCTGCGTGCGCTGGAAGAAGCGTTGCTCAATTACGCCGGCTGCGCCGTTGTCATCAGCCACGATCGCTGGTTCCTGGATCGCATTGCGACCCACATCCTGGCATTCGAAGGCGACAGCCAGACGGTGTGGTTTGAGGGCAATTACCAGGACTACGAAGCCGATCGGAAACGCAGGCTCGGTGCGCAGGCCGATCAGCCGCACCGCATCAAGTACCGTAAGCTGACGCGCTCATAGGAGGAGTCCATGACCCCAGACCAGGCGAAGTTCCTCGCGCAGAGTGTTGGCGCCCAGTTGCAGCAGGAGTGGAAAACCACCTACAAGGTGATTGCGGCGGTGCCGGAAGACAAGAGGGACTACAAGCCCGATCCCAATTCGCGTGATGCCTGGTTCCTGGCGCACCACATTGCGACCACGGATGTCGGCTTCCTGCAAATGGTCGCCGCCAATAACTTCGGCGCGTTCAAGGCCGTCACGTCGGCCAACACCGTGGCCGGTCTCGCCGATTGGTACAAACACGAGTTTCCGAAGGCGCTCGAGAAGGTACTGTCGCTCGACGGGCAGCACTTGTCGCAGATCGTCGACGCGTTCGGCGTGTTGAAGCTGCCCTCAGCGGCATTCGTGTTGTTTTGCAACAACCACATGGTCCACCACCGCGGCCAGCTGTCGACGTACCTGCGCGCCATGGGCAGCAAGGTCCCGGCGATCTACGGTAACAGCTTCGACGAGAAGATGCAGATGTGACGAGCGTCAGGCGCCGCCAGGCGCTGTCGCTCATCGTCGTGATTGCCGCGGCCGTGCTGCTGCCGCTCGGTCTGCGAGCGATTAACGCGGCGCTGCCGGGCGCCGACGCCCGTGCGAGCTACTTGCCGACGCTGGAGACACCGCGTCCGCGCGAGCCGTTCGACGCCGAGGGCGCGGCGGCGATGCGCGAAGCGCAGCCGGAATTCGTGGTCGTCGGTGATTCGATGGCCGGCGTGCGCATCGACCCGCGTCACCTGTCGCGGCTCACCGGCCGCAGCGTCGCCGGCTTGTTCCAACAGGGCTCCCCGGTGGCCTTCTGGTACCTCCAACTCAAGAACATGGTGATCGAGAACGGCCTGACGAAGGTCCGCGGCGCCGTGATCTTCTTTCGCGACGATCAGCTGACGACGCAAGTGGAGGTCAACGGCCCGATCCTGGATCGAGTTGCGAAAGATTACGAACCCGAGCTCGATCGCGTGCTCGCGGCGCATCGCCTCGGCCGGTTTTCGGACCTGCATCGGGCGGCCCGCGCGATCTACCAGTTCGACCTGACCCGAGTGTGGCTCGAGCCGCGCCTGAATCGTGCGCCCGCAGCTTTTGCGCCGGCACCTGAAGAACTGCTCACTACCATCAACAGCGAAATGTTCGCGCTCGACCGGCTGCGCGCGTTCGAGGCCGCCGACCTGCCGCAGGCGCAGGACGAGTTCCTCGAGTTCGACGCGCAGGTCGATCGATCGCTGCTGCCGGAGTTGTTTCGATTGGCCGACAGCGCGAAGATCCGGCTGGCCTTCATCCGCGTCCAGCGGCGGCCGACCGAATCAGGGCCACCGGCGCAATCCGAAACGCTGACGCAATATCTCGATGACCTTCGCGCCTACGTGACGGGCCGAGGTGCGTATTACCACGACGACTACGGCGATCCCAATCAACCGTTGTCCGTCTATGCCGACGGCGATCACCTGCGCCCCGATCAGCGGCTGCCGTACACCGAACGGTTCGCGCGTGCGCACGCGGCCTTCTTTCAGTGATTTTTCACAGTCTCGACTTCGTCGCGTTCTTTCTGATCACGCTGGCGGCGTATTGGCTGTTGCCGCGGCGCCAGCAGAACATCCTATTGCTGGTCGCCAGTTACGTTTTTTACGGATGGGTACATCCCTGGTGGCCGGTGCTGCTGTTTGCGACGACGTTCATCGACTACTGGGCGGCGCGCGGCATGGTGGAATCGCCCGCGCGCAGGAAGTTGTGGTTGTGGCTCAGCATCCTCAGCAACCTCGGGCTGCTTGGCTTCTATAAGTACTTCGACTTTTTCGTCGACAACGTTGCCGCGGCCGGAGCGGCGATCGGTTGGAACGTGCCGCACGTGGCCCTGCGCGTGATGCTGCCGGCCGGCATCTCGTTCTACACCTTCCAGTCGATGAGCTACACCATCGACGTCTACCGCGGCCATGCGCCGCCGCGGACGCGGTTCATCGACGTGGCGGCGTTCGTGTCGTTCTTTCCGCATCTTGTGGCGGGCCCGATCATGCGCGCCACCAATCTGCTGCCGCAGTTCGAGCACGACCGGAGGTTCGACCCGGCCGCCGCGCGCGATGCCACGCTGCTAATCGTCTGGGGACTGTTCAAGAAACTGGTGATCGCCGACAACGTCGGCGTCGTCGCCAACAAGGTATTTGCACTGCAGTCGCCGGAGTTCTTCGTGCTGTGGGCCGGCGTGTTTGCGTTCGCGATCCAGATCTACGCCGACTTTTCCGCCTACACCGACATCGCCCGCGGGGTCGCGAAATGGTACGGCTTCGACCTGATCAAGAACTTCGAGCGGCCCTATCTCGCCACCGGTCCCGCGGAGTTCTGGCATCGCTGGAACATCTCGCTGTCCACCTGGTTCCGCGACTACGTCTACATTCCGCTCGGCGGCTCACGCCGCGGCCCAGCCCGCCACATGGCGAACTTGATGATCACCTTCGTGGTGTCGGGCCTCTGGCACGGCGCCAGCTGGAACTACGTTCTGTGGGGCGCGTATCACGGCGTGTTGCTCGTGGTGTCGCGGCTGGTGTCAGGCCCACAGGCGAACAGGCCAACAGGCCAACGAGTTCTGCGGCCGCTACGCATCTTCGCGATGTTCGTGCTGACGTGCATCGGTTGGTTGATTTTCCGGGAAACCGAGTTGGCGCAGCTGGTGCGCCACTTCCAACTGTCGCCGTGGGAGACCACTCCGCTTGGCCGCTCGGCGGGACTCTATCTGTTCCTGCTGGTCTTCATCTATTCCATCCCGCTGTGGATTCACGACGTGTGGGCGGAGATGCGGGCGCCCGATCTGTCAGCCGCAATCGACACGCCAGAAACGACCGTGACCTGGAGCCGCGTGGCCAGTCAGGCCGCGCTCTGTGGGCTGATGTTCGCGGCGATCCTCGTGCTGCGAAGCCAAACGGCATTGGACTTCATCTACTTCGCCTTCTGACAAAACACACGGAGACTCGGAGGCGCGGAGAAAGCTTTTCTAATTGCCAGGCTGCTAAGCGGCGTGTCATCGTGACAGCGTTCGTCGCGCGTCGATGACGACACGCGCCGGCAATACGAAAATATATTGTCCGCGCCTCACCGGTCTCCGCGTGTTTTTACGGCGGCGCGGGCGAAACGGATCGCTCCAATGCGGGCGCCTAACAGGCGCGTGTCGTGCGTGGCGAACAACGACGCGGGCGAGATCAACGGACTCGTGGCGATCCACAACTGATTGACGCCCGGGCGCCAGCAACGCTCTTCCACGATCCATTCGTAATCACCCTGGCCGGCTTGCATGGCGTGCGTGTCGAGCCGGCACTCGTTGACTTGCAGGCCGATCGTCGGCTTCTGCGCGGGACGCGAAGCCGGCGTGGCGGTGATGGTCACACGCACCGGCGTCGGCTGCGTTGCCGTAATTCGCACAGATGACTCGGGCGCGGCCGTCCAGCGGAAGAAGTCGGGATCGGCCTCACCGGGATGCCAGCCCGATCCGAACGGGGCGTTGTCGTTCATCGGCACCGATGCGGTCGCCGTAGAGGCAGATGCCAGCCTGACACCCGAGCGATGAATCCCCGGGCACAGCAAAGTGGCAATCGGGTCTTCCGCGGTTGCGACGGCGTACTCGGGCCGGGCGGCAAATGTCACCGTGATCGGACCCCGCTCACCGCCGATGATGCGAAGCGACGACAGCGAGATCGGTTGGCTGCGCTTCGCGATCGTCAATAGATCGGCGACGCCTTCCACATCGGTCGAGACGTCGCTTAGTTCAATCGAAACATTGCGCGGCTCCACGCTCGCGACGGAAACGGGACCTGGCGAGGCCATCCGCAGCACCACGCCTGCGGGGCCGGCATTTGGGCCACCGTGCACGATCAGCGACCCGTTCGCAATCAACAGCGACACGTCTTCCCACGCATCGTCGTCGAGTGGCCGGCAGGGCACATGAGCCGCAACAGTGGCGACCTCGACGTTGCCGACCGCGGTACGCTCGAACAGAAACCCGTGTCGTTCGAGGTTGGCGCCGCCATTCGCGAACGCGATGATCGGGTTACCGCGGCTGATTGCCGCTGCTACGTCCGCCACCGACTGCGGCAGCATGGTGATGGGCCGAGAACCAAGACGGGCCGACAACAACAGCGCGGTGTCGGCGCGCCTTGATTCGGCGATCATCATGGCGCCTTGCGGCGCATCGGCGAATCGAAAATCATTGGCCAACCGGACGCGTTGTTGCGACGGGAGGTCCCTCCCCAGGGCGTTCAACCGCAGGCGAGTGGCTATCGGCGTCGCAATCAGCAGGATGGCGATGGCGCCGATGATTGCCTGCCTCGACCTGGCTGAAGTCCGATCGTGCAGCCACGACAAGGTGACGGCGATCGACCACCAGCCGCCGATGACGATCAGGACGTTGACGGGATCGAGCGCGGATCGCCAGAGCCCGTGCCACCCAAGAAGGATGACCGCAGCGAGCGCTGCTTGCAGCCGCGCCCTCGACAGCAACAAGAGGATCAGGCCGATGCCGGCCAGGAATAACCCAAGCGACGTGAACTCGCGCACGAGCGATGACAGGAAGCCCGGCACCTCTGGCGTATGGATTCCTCCGGCCATCGGTCGGGCGTAATCCACCACCGCGAGCGCCGCACAGGTCGCCGATAGCCAGGCGAGCGGCTTCCGGAGTGTGACGCGCCATCGCAACGCTGCCCACACCGCAACCAGGAAGAGAAGGGGAAAGAGCGCGTCGCTTGTATAGGTCGTACCGCGGAACCACAACGTTTCGCCCAAACCAATACCGAGCATGGCGATCACGGCCACCACAACGGGGTGACCTGCCGCGTGCAGCGCTGCCGCAAATGCGACGGCCGCCGCCGCGGCGCTGACAGCCGCAAAATCTCGAACCGCGGAGCGGCGGCCCAGCGCCACCGCGAGCGATCCGCGCGCGCCGAGCGAGGTCAGCGTGGTCGGCGCACCAATGGGCACGTCGACGGCAGGCGCGCCGAGTTGCACCTTGGGATCGACTGCCGGCGAGAATACGTACTCGCGATCAGCAAACCCGATGCCGCGCGCGCCGCCGCTCAGATACGCGAGGCAGATGGCGAGGCCGGCGGCAAAGACGATGAGGCGAAACTGCGTCTGCGGAGGCAAAAAGGTATTATCGTCAATTCCGGATGAGAGATCGGCGGTTGACCATCGCGCTCGCGGTGGCCGTGGTGCTGGTGCTCGCGCGCAGTGCCGTGTTCCTGTTCTGGGAGCAGGCCGGCTTCGACGCCGACCAGGCGATCTTCGGCCTGATGGCCAAGCATCTCGTCGAAGGCCGCGCCTTCCCGATCTTCATCTACGGCGATTCGTATCTGCTCGCCATGCAGTCGTGGCTCGCGGCGCCGCTGTTTGCGCTGTTCGGCCCGTCAGTGGCCGCGCTAAAGGTTCCGGTCATCGCGATCAATGCGATCACGGGCGCATTGCTGGTATGGGTGCTGCATCGAGATGCCGGTCTTCGCCCCTGGTTGGCGCTCATGGCGGCGATGTTCTATTTGCTCGCGGCGCCGGCGATCGCGAAGCTGCTGGTGGAAACGGGCGGGGGTAACCCGGAGCCGTTCCTCTATGTCCTGCTGTTGTGGATTCTTCGCGATCGGCCGTGGCCATTCGGGCTGCTGTTCGGACTCGGCTTCGTGCATCGCGAGTTCACGGCATACGGCGTCAGCGCCATCGTCGCCATCTCGTTGCTCGCCGATCGCGGCTTGAACCTGGAGCGTTTGAAAGCCGTCGCCTATGCCGGCGCCGGCTTCTTCATCGTTACGCAAGCAGTCCGCACCGCCTACCTGTTTTCAACGCCATTCGGACCTGGCAC
>DASVFC010000319.1:0-2171 GCA_036380235.1 Vicinamibacterales bacterium | reverse complement strand
TTTCTATAGTCCCTTCAGACACGTAAGCACTGGACGTTTACGGTCTCTAACTTACGAGGTTGGTCATGGATACTGGATTGCTGATTGCTCGCCTGGTGTTTGGATTGGTGATGGCCGCGCACGGCACGCAGAAATTGTTCGGCTGGTTCGGCGGCTACGGACTGGCCGGCACCGGCGGATTTTTCGAACAGCTGGGCTTCCGGCCCGGCCGCTTCTTCGCCGCCATTGCCGGGTCCACCGAACTGGTGGCCGGTTTGCTCCTCGCCTTCGGACTCCTCGGCCCGCTCGGTCCGGCGCTTATCGTCTCGGTGATGCTGGTGGCGATGATCACGGTGCACTGGCAGCACGGACTCTGGGCGTCGAATAACGGCATCGAGGTGACGTTGCTTTACGCCGCGGCCGCTGTGGCGCTGGCGCTGACCGGTTACGGCGCCTACTCCGTCGACGCGGCGCTCGGCCTGACCTGGTCGCCGACAGTGGCGTGGATTGCGATAGCCATGGGCGTGCTCGGCGCGTTCGGCAACCTCGCAATTCGCAAGACCAGCCCCGAGGCAGCGCACGTCTAAGATGGAATGAGGATGGCCGGACGTCTCTGCATCACAGCCCTTCTGTGTTCAGTCGCACTGTTTGCGCAGACGTCCGCGCCGCCTGATTCCGTCAAGCCCTTCCCGTCCGGCCTGACGGGCACGCTGGTCTTCCAATCCGACAAGCCAGGTGCCGACAACCCCGACGCGCGCAACCATATCTTCACGCTCGATCTCGCCGGCGGCAAGGTGACGCAGCTGACCTCGGGCCGCAATCATCACGACCAGCATCCAAAGTGGTCGCCGGACGGCACGCGCATCTCGTTCATCTCCTCGCGAAGCGGCAGTTTCGATCTGTGGGTGATGAATGCCGATGGCTCGAACGCACAACGCCTGACCGATCATCCTGCCGCCGATTACGATCCGATCTGGGCACCCGACGGGCAGAGCCTGATCTTCAGCTCCGAGCGCGACAGCCGCAGCGATCTCTATCGCTTGTGGCTGAAGGATCGCCGCATCGAACGGCTCACGCATCACTTTGTTGGCCGCGCCATCATGCCGAACGTCTCGCCCGATGGCCGATCTGTCGCGTTCGCGGCGCAGACGCTGCAGCGGCTGCAGTTCTGGGAGTTCCAGGTGCACGTGCTCGATCTCGCGACGGGCAAGACGCGCGCGCTCGACAACAGCGGCGGCGCGTGTTGGCCAAGCTGGTCGCCTGACGGCCGCCAACTAACCAACGTCCTGCTCGCCAAGGAGCCGTCGACGATCCAGGTTCGCAATGCCGACGGCAGCGGCGCGCGCGAGATGGCGGCGATGCCGGGGATGTGGCACTACTACCCCGATTGGTCGAAGGACGGCAAATGGATCGCGCTCTCGGTCAGTCCGCAACATCACAAGGGTGAAAACTGGGACCTCGCACTCGCGCCCGCCGACGGCTCGCGCCCACCTGTCAGGCTGACGTCAGGCCCGGGCAACGACCGGCTTCCGGATTGGAAGCCGTGAAGATTGCAGATTTGAGATTTGAGATTGAAATGCAGTTTTGCATTTCGCATTCTGCACTTATGATTTCGGCGTGCGACAGCTGTTCGCGGTCCTTGCCGCTCTCCTTCTAGCCAGCTGCACTCAAAGCCAGGCGACCTCGGTGATCGACAAGCTGGCGCCCTGCAAGGGCGACGAGATGCCGGTCGACGCCTATTGCGGCACGCTCAAGGTCTACGAAAATCGCGCCACCCGCCAGGGACGGCAGATCGACCTCAACATCGTCGTGCTGCCGGCGCTCAGCTCGGATCCGAAGCCGGATCCGTTCTTCTTCCTCGCCGGCGGCCCGGGACAAGGCGCGGCGCAGATGGCCAAGCCGCTGCGCGAGTTGTTCCGCCAGATCGTCAACGACCGCGACATCGTGCTCGTCGATCAACGCGGCACGGGTAAATCACACCCGCTCAATTGCCTCGAAGAACAAGACGACTCGCTGAACGCGTTCATGATGACGGACGAGATCGCTTTCGAGCGGCTGAAGCAGTGCCTGTCGCGGTACGACGCTGACCTGCGCCTCTACACCACGACCATCGCGATGGACGATCTCGATGAGGTTCGCGAATACCTCGGCTACGAAACGATCAACGTCTACGGCGGCTCGTACGGCACGCG
>DASVFC010000318.1:0-5247 GCA_036380235.1 Vicinamibacterales bacterium | reverse complement strand
GGCGTTTGCGGCGGTGACCGTTCTCACGCTTGCCCTTGGCATCGGGGCCAACACCGCCATCTTCTCGATCGTCAATGGCGTCATCCTTCGTCCCCTCGGTTATCCCAAACCCGAACAGTTGATGTACCTGACAACGCAGTTCCCGGCGTTTGGCTTCGACCAATTCTGGGTGTCGCCGCCGGAATATTTCGAGTTTCGCGAGCTGAATCAATCGTTTGCGGCCGTCGGAGCTTACACCACGGGTGAGGTCAACCTGACCGCCGGCGATCGCCCGCTCCGCGTGCGGTCGGCATCGGTGGACGACAGCCTGTTCCAGGCCCTGGGCGTTCAACCCCTGGCAGGCAGGCTGTTCTCGAAGGGCGAGACAGACGTTATCCCGCCGCCGAATCCCACGGGGCCCGTGCCATTGCCGGCGATCTGCATCTTGTCCTACGAGCTGTGGCAATCCGCCTTCGGCGGCCAGCAAAACATCATCGGCCAGTTAATCGAGATTAACGGGATGCGCCGCGAAGTGATCGGCATTCTGCCGGCTGGCGCGGACGTGATGGACAACCGCACCGAGATCTGGATGCCGATCGGATTGAACCCGAACAATCGGCTCAATCGCGGCAGCCACTTTCTCTACTTGATTGGACGCTTGAAGGATGGCGTCACCGAGACGCAGGCGAAGAGCGAACTGTCATCGCTGATCGCGAGCTGGGGTGAACGCACCGGCGTGAAGAATCACGTGTTCGCGCCGCTCCCGTCGGACCCCGCGGCCCGCAAGCAGAACCCGGGTGCGGGACACCTGCTGCAGATGCACCCGGTGCAGGAGCAGATCGTCGGCGGCGCGAGCCGCGCGATCTGGGTGCTCCAGGCTGCAGTTGGTTTCGTGTTGCTGATCGCCTGCGCGAACCTCGCCAACCTCATGCTCGCCCGCGCCGAAACGCGTCACCGCGAATTCGCCGTACGCACTGCGCTGGGCGCCGGCCGCGGCCGGTTGGTCAGGCAGTTCATGACCGAAGGCGTGCTGCTGTCGATCGTCGGCGGTGCCCTCGGCCTGCTGCTCGCGCGCGCCGGCGTGCAGGCGCTGATCCGGTTGTATCCGACGAGTTTGCCGCGAACGGCGGAAGTCACCGTCGATCCCGCGGTGCTGCTGTTCACGCTTGGTGTTTCGATCCTGACCGGCGTGATCTTCGGCCTCGCGCCGCTGATGCATACGCGGGCGAAGGGGTTGACGCTGGCGCTGAAGGAAGGCGGTGCCAAGGGCGCTACCGGCGCGGCACGGCATCACATCCGGCGCGCGCTCGTCATGGCGGAAGTGGCGCTTGCCGTGACGCTCGTGATCGGCGCGGGTCTGTTAATCCGTACCGTTTACAACCTGTCCGCCGTTGATGCCGGTTTTGACCGATCGCGGCTCGTCACCTTCCAGATGTCGCTCGCCGCAGCCGACTACCCGCAGGCGCAACAGCGCGCGCAGTTGTTTCAGCGCCTCCTCGAGCGGCTGCGCGGCGTTGCCGGCATTCAAGGCGCAACCGCAATGTCTGGGCTGCCGCCAAATCGCCCGCTCAACGCGAACGACACCGACATTGGCAATTACACCGCGCCGCCGGAGGGCCCGTTCGAGAACGTCGACTACTACCAGTCGGTAATGACCAACTACTTCGAGACGATGGGCATTCCGATCGTGCAGGGGCGATCGTTCCAGCCGAGCGACGCGGTGTCCGGACCGGTGGTGATCGTCAACGAGACGCTCGTCAACACCTTCTGGAAAGATCGCAATCCGATCGGCCAGACGTTGAAGCCAGGGTTCGCTCCGTTCAACACCGTGCCTGATTTCACCGTGATCGGCGTCGCCAAGGACGTCAAGCAAGGCGGCGTCGACAAGAAGACGGGGACCGAGATCTACACCTTGATCGATCAGACCGGCAACGCGCAGCCGCCGATCAACTTCGCCCCGAACACGCTGCACATCGTCTTGCGCACCACGCTGCCGCCGACGACGCTGCGGACCACGCTCGATGCGATGGTGCGTGAAGCCGACGCGTCGGTGCCGATCGTGCGTCTGCGCGAGATGGATGACGTGTTTGACGCTTCGATCGAACGTCCGCGGCTGCTCGCCCAGTTGCTGGGCGGGTTCGCCCTGCTCGCACTGCTTCTCGCGGCAATCGGCACCTACGGCGTGCTGTCATACATGGTCGCCGAACGGCGCCGCGAGATCGGCATCCGCATGGCGCTCGGCGCCGATCAGGGCAGCGTGCTTGGCCAGGTGATGAAGCAAGGCCTGATGCTGACGTCGATCGGCATCGTCATTGGCCTTGGCGGGGCGTTCGCGATGAATCGCGTGATCGCGTCGCTGTTGTTCGGCGTGCAGCCGACCGATCCTGCAACGATGGCGGCGGTAGTGGCGACAATCACGCTGGTGGCGGCGATCGCGTGCTGGCTGCCGGCGTGGCGAGCGTCGCGCGTCGACCCGAACATCGTGCTGCGCGACGACTAGAGCGCGTGAGCGCGTGAGGGCGTGAGGGCTTGAGGACCTACGTATTTCGGACTCCGCGCATCGACTGAAACAGGTCGATGTGCGTTTCGACGATCCGTTTGCGCTCGGTCTCATTCACTTCGAGCGACCAGTCATCACGGATCGACGTGCCGCCGAGCACGATGCCATCGGTCCGCGGCATCATGTGAATGAATCCAGCTTCCGGCGTTGGTGGTTGACGCCCACCGCCGCTGGTCGAGTAGTTGATCTCGCTTTGCGGGACCAGCACCGTCAGTTGACCCTTCAGCGGCATCAGCTCCGGATCGCTGAACAACGCCTTCGATCCGAGGCCGGTGCAGTTGATGATGACGTTCTCGGAAAGCGACGCCACGTCTTTCGGCGTCTCGAACTTGCGAATCACGACCTTTCCGCCCCACTCGTGGAAATCAGCCATCAGCGCGTCGAGATAGATCGACGGTTCGATGCGCATCTCCGGCCGCTCGATCGCATATCGTGTCGGGAACGGATGCTCGCCAGGCTGGAGCAGCACGCGCGGGTTACTGATGCTGTCTGGCATCAACACGTTGCCGCCGCGGCCCGCACCCTCGTTTTCGGTCGGCGCGTAATTCATGATCCACGAGATGCCGTACTTCGGACCCGCCAGCAACTGCAGGCGGCGATACGCCAGCGTCACGGCGTCGCGGAACTGCGCGTCGAATTCCGGCGTGCGCTGGCTGAAGTTCATCAAGCCGGACGTCGGCGTGAATCCGGCCAGCGACATGTTCGACGTCGTGTCCGGCGGAACCGTGGCGGCGTAGATCGTCACGTCGAATCCGCGCCGTTGCAGCTCGCGAGCCGAGGTCAGGCCAACCACGCCCGAACCCAGAACCGCGGCGCGTCGCTCGGCGTGTGGCAGCGCCATGTCTGCGGCCATCGAGCCGGTGCCCCAAGACAACGACATGCCGGCGCCGCCGTGCCCGAAGTTGTGAATCAGCGTCTTGGCGTCGAGCTTGTCGGCCTTGAGCACAAATCCAGATGGACGATGGGGACGCAGACCGATGGTGGTGCGAATCACCCGGTCCCACGAGACATTGACGAGGGGAAGACGTCGCGGCGCATTGGGAGCCAGACGCGGCGTGGCGGCCGTCTTGGTTGCGCATCCTTCGAGCGCAAAACCCAGTGCGGCCATGCCACCAAGTTGCAGAAGATTCCGGCGATTCATTGCGCCGTGATCATACTTTAGGACCACGCCCCAATCCCCTAGCCCCAAGTGCTCGGCAGCGAACGCCCACTGATCGGCGCGTTCGGCGATCAGCCGATCTGTCGGACGGTAACCGTGCGATCCATCCACTTCAACGCGGATCAGCACCGGCCGATCGCATCCCTGCGCCTCCTGCAACGCCGCCGTGAACTTGAACGAGTGACTGGGCACGACGCGATCATCGTGGTCGGCGGTGGTGACGAGCGTGGCGGGATAGCACGTGCCCGGCTTCAGGTTGTGTAGCGGCGAGTACCTGATCAGGTAGGCGAACTGTTTGGGATCCGTCGCGGTGCCGTATTCGGTCGCCCACAGTTTGCCGCCGGTGAACCGATCGTAACGGAGCATATCCATCACGCCGACGGCCGGCATCGCCACCGCAAATAGGTCGGGGCGTTGTTCCATCACCGCGCCGACGAGCAGGCCACCGTTGGAACCGCCCATTATGCCGAGGCGATCGGGCGACGTGAACTTCTCGCGCACCAGGTGTTCCGCGACGGCGATGAAGTCGTCGAACACGTTCTGCTTGCGATCGAGGCGGCCCGCCTTGTGCCACGCCTCGCCATATTCAGCACCACCGCGGAGGTTGACAGTGACGAAGATCCCGCCGAGCTCGAGCCAGGCCGGGACGTCGGATCGATAACCAGGCAGCAGGCTGATCGAGAACCCCCCGTAGCCATACATCATCGCGGGATTCGAGCCTTCTTGCACCAGGCCCTTCTTCGCGGTCAGGAAGAACGGCACGCGCGTGCCGTCCTTCGACGTCGCGAACATCGCGTGGGTTTCGAATTGCTGCGGATCGATCGGCGGCGTTGGCGGCTCGAAGGCAAGACCGTGGCGCGTGTCGAGATCGAAGCGATGCACGGTGGCCGGCGACAACGGCGAGCTGAACACATACCAGACTTCGTAGAGATCGCTGCGGCCGTAGATCTCCGACACCGCACCAACGCCGGGCAGCGGAATCTCGCCTTGCGCCACGCCGTCGAGGCCGAACAGCCGCACCCGGCTCTGCACATCGACCAGCTGGTGGATCACGATGCGGCCGCCGGCGACGCGCGCGTGTTCGATTGGCTGCGCCTGCTCTGGCACGACGACGCGCCAGGTGTCGGGGCTCTCGAGGTCGATCGCGATGACGCGGCGGTTTGGCGCGTCCTTGTCGGTGCGCAGGTAAACGCGCGACTGGTAGTTGCCGATCGGCGTGAATTCGGCATCGAGCGTTTCGACGACGGGACGGATGGCGCCGGTGATGTTCGGCGACCCGGCCGCGCCCAGATCGATGAAATGCAGCTGGTTGTTGTTGTCGGCGCCGCGGTAGGTCGTCAGGAACACGTAGCGGCCGTCGTCACTGACGGTTGCGTTGACGATCCACGACGGGTGATCCTGCCGCTGGTAAATGAGGATGTCGTCGGCCTGCGCTGTTCCCAGCCGATGGTAATAGACCGCCTGGTTGGCGAGCGCGGCCTCCAGCACCTTATGTTTCGGCGGCTCCGGATAGCGCGAGTAGAAGAATCCTTTCGAATCGTGCGTCCAC
>DASVFC010000317.1:0-5854 GCA_036380235.1 Vicinamibacterales bacterium | reverse complement strand
CGATCGGGTCGGACGAGGTCGCCTCCTTGACGACGGCATCCGCGAAGATGCGATTGACGCGCACGTATTGAGTCCAGTCCGACGTGCGAAACGTTGGACGAACGTGAGCGATATGACAAAGCGGCCATAAGCCTTCATTCGCAAAGCCGTAGTAGTATCCGGCCTCCTCCTCTTTGGTCAGCCAGACCCGCCGCAGCCGATAACCAGGATGTTCGGGCGGCACTTCGATTCGATTGTGGCGGTCGACGACGTCGCGATCTGCTGACCCGCTGCCGTGCGCGATCCAGGTCCCCGAACAGGTCCGCATGATCGGTTCGAGCGCCGTGACCAGACCGCTGGCCGGCCGCCGCACCTCGATGGCGTCGCCCTTCCGCATGTGAATGTACGGCTCGCGATTTGACACGACGATGACCTCTTGCCCGCGCAGCTCGTGATGCAACACCGCGCGGAGTGCCTCCGGTGACCAGGTAAAATGCTCCTCGTCGCGCGGCCGCCGCTCGGATTCGATGTCACGAATCAGCTCGCGGAGGTCCCGCGCCAGCGGTCGAAATTCCGGGATGTCAGGACGATTTTCGGCGCGCAGCAGGCCTTCGCCGCGCATCAGCGCGCGCACACCTTGCTCCCAACCCCGCCAGCTCAGTTGCGCGATCACCACGGTGAGGAGCGACACGATCACACCGAGGCCGACGAATAACGCGAACACGTAGCGCCGCGTCTCCTCACTGCGGCGGGTCACGAAGCTCATGTCGTGGATCAGCACGAGGTCGCCAATCGAGCGGCCGTCGACCGTGAGCGAGCGGACCGAGATCAGGAGCGGCCCCTGCGGGCTGCTGAACACGTGGCCTGGTTCGCCGGTGAACGCGCTGAGCTCGGCGCATCGAATCTCTTCGGGCAGCGTGCCGGCCGAGAGTGGCGTGGCGAGCGGCGACTCGCAAAACGCCACCGCGTAGACGCGTTCGTCTTCGGTGACCCTGGTGAGCGCCTGCACGACCCGTGCATGGTCGCCATAGCGTATGGAGTTGTAGATCGGCTCCTGCACCGTGTTTGCGATCAAACTCGCACGGATATCCAGGTCGCGCATGAACCAGCGGACCGTCAGCCCATCGACCAGCGGCAACACCGCGTAAGCGAAGATCGCCAGGACCACCAGGAGGGGAACGATGAACCGAAGGGAAAGGCGCATAGGAGTCCGGTCCTAGACGGTCAGGCCTTGCAGCGTATGTCATCCCTCGAGCCGTGAGCATCCTGTCAATACCGGAGATCCGCAATGACTCCCCGAGAAAAGTGCAACGTCTCCAGTGTTCGACCGATGGTCTCGACCGTGACCGAACGCGATACTCGAGAAGGACCGGTGAGTGGCCGGATGGGTTCCCCCCTCTTGCGGTCGCAATGCCGGGAACACGGTTCGGCTGCGCTTCGAAGAAATGCATGAGATGGAGAAGATCCTGACCGGCGGAGCCAGCACGGAAGTGGCGCAAGTCGCACCTGGATGACCGCCCATGTTCCGTCTCAGGATCGCCGGCATCGTCATCGTCCTGGCCGCAACGTTGCTTGCGGTGGCCGTCGCAGCGGATTCATGGCTGCAGACGACGACGCGAGCGTCAATGGTCGACCCAATGATCCGTCCGGGGCCGCTGTTCGAGGCTCCCGGCGTCATCGCGATCACGGTATCGACGCACGCACAGACGGCGCCATGGGTCACTACCGATCAGGAGTTACGCCACAGTGTCGAGCTCTGGAAACGGATGCATCTTCAGGACTGGAACGGCGTGCCAGCAACATTGCGCGATCAGGCGCTGGAAAACATGTTGCTACGCTATCGCGACATCTTGAACGAGCCATCGTCCTGGGATGGGATGAGCGCATTCGACTGGGACGCGGTGCCGCAGCCGATTCGAACGGTCGCGTATCGCCGGATGATGGCGTATTGGTCGGGCTACTACGCGGTCGGCGCGGGATTCGATCTTGCGCCGGCAACGGTTGCCGAGACGCTCGAGGCGATCGTGATGTCGGAATCCTGGTTTGATCATCGCGCCCGAGCGCTCAATCGTGATGGCACGTGGGACGTCGGCCTCGGGCAGGCATCACCCTATGCGCGGGCGCGGGTCCGCGAGCTGTACGATCGGCAGTTGGTTGACACCAGTCTCGACGAGGATGACTACGTCAATCCATGGCGCGCCACCAGGTTTGTGGCGCTCTGGATGCTGCTGATGATCGAGGAGGCCGACGGCGATCTCGAGAGGGCCATTCGCGCCTACAATCGCGGGATAGGCGATGCTGGAGACAGCTTCGGCGCCGGCTACCTGGCGGCGGTGCAGCGGCGTCTGACTCGGTACATCCGCAACATCGACGCTCCAGGGTCGTGGGATTTCGTCTGGCGGCGGTCACGCGCACTTATCCGCGAGGATGCCTTGGGTATTCGCCAGGGAGGCAGACCATGACTCGCCGCGCCGAGGGTGTGCGCAGATCCGAGGAGGTAACGACCGCGATGACCGATATCGACATTGGCGGCCGGGTGCGCGACGCACGCGAACAACGAGGTCTGTCGCTTGGGCATACAGCACGGATGACCAAGCTGTCACCGAGCATCGTGCAAGCCATCGAGAGAAATGACTTCGCCAGCTTGCCCGCGGGCATGTACCGCAAGGCATATCTCCGTACGGTCGCAGCTGCGGTGGGTCTCGATCCCGGCGCGATTGCCGCGGACTACGACGCGCAATGCGACGCGCCGATCGACTCGGCAACCGCGCTGATCGAGATGACCACCGCACGCAACCAGTGCGGCGAGGCGCTGCACCCGTCGCGGCGGCACGCGCTCGCCGGGTGGATTGTTTTGGCGATGTTGTTGGCGGCCTGGTTCGCCCTCAAACTCGATCGTTTGTCGGGGCAACCAGAGGCGGTTGTGCAAACGAGCCGATCGGAATGAGGTTCCGGTGCGGGGATGCGGCGTGAGCCGCCCCATCGAGGACTACGCGCTGATTGGCGACTGCGAGACCGCCGCCCTGGTCGGCCGCGATGGGTCGATCGACTGGCTGTGCTGGCCGCGGTTCGACTCTCCAGCCTGCTTCGCAGCGTTGCTCGGCACGCGGGACCATGGTCGATGGCTGATCGCGCCCGTCGATTCGACGGCACGGGTGTCGCGCCGCTATCGTGGGCACACCCTAATCCTTGAAACGACCTTCGCGACGCGGGACGGCACGGCGACGGTCATCGACTTCATGCCGCCGCGAGGCAATAACTCCGACGTGGTTCGCATCGTTCGGGGCGATGACGGTCATGTACGCATGCGGACCGAGTTGCTGCTGCGTTTCGATTATGGACGCACCATTCCTTGGGTAACGAAGCGCGCCGACGGGGGCTATTGCGCCATCGCCGGCCCCGATCGCGTGGTCCTGCATACGACGGCGCCACTTCATGGCGAGGCCATGACTACCGTCGGCGAATTTGAAGTCACGGCCGGAGCATCGGTGTCTTTCGTCCTGACACATGGCCCTTCGCATTTGCCCGCGCCCGAAGCGGCAGAACCCGAATCGGCGTTGGTGAGCACCGAGTCGTTTTGGAACGATTGGATGGAGCATGGGGTGGAAGGTGACTGGGCTGAGGTGCTCGGCCGATCCCTGGTCACGTTGAAAGCGCTCACGTATGCGCCGACGGGTGGCCTCGTTGCCGCGCCAACGACCTCTCTGCCGGAACACATCGGCGGCGCACGCAACTGGGATTACCGGTATTGCTGGGTACGGGATGCGACGTTGACGCTGTTGGCACTGATGAACGCCGGCTACTACGGCGAAGCGCGAGCCTGGCGAGACTGGTTGTTGCGAGCGGCGGCCGGCGCGCCCGCCCAGCTGCAGATCATGTACGGCGTCGGCGGCGAACGTCGTCTCCCGGAGACGTCGCTGCCCTGGCTGCCGGGCTATGAACAATCGGCGCCGGTGCGCATCGGCAACGACGCCGCACACCAGCTGCAACTCGACGTCTACGGCGAACTGATGGACGCGCTTTACCAGGCGAGGCGCGGCGGGTTGACGCCGCGGGAGTCCGATTGGGCATTTCAGACGGCGCTGCTCGAACATCTCGAGTCGGTCTGGCAAGAGGCTGATGCGGGGATCTGGGAGATGCGCGGCCCGCCACGGCACTTCACCTTCTCCAAGGTCATGGCATGGGTCGCATTCGATCGCGGTGTGCGTACCGCCGAGCAGTTTTCGCTTGTGGCGCCGCTCGATCGATGGCGCCGCACGCGCCGCACCATTCACGACACGGTGTGCCGTGATGGCTTCAGCCAGCAGCGGGGACGTTTTACGCAGGCATTTGGCTCGGAGGAACTGGATGCCAGTTTGCTGTTGCTGCCGACCGTAGGATTTCTGCCGGTCAGCGATCAACGCATCCGCGACACCATTGCCGCGATCGAACAGGATTTGCTCGTCGACGGCGTTGTCCTCCGCTACAACACCCACAGCGGCGCGGATGGGCTGCCGCCGGGTGAGGGCGCGTTCCTGGCGTGCACGCTGTGGCTCGCGGACGCCTACGTATTGCAGGGACGGCACGACGATGCGCTCCGCCTCTTCAACCACGTGGTGTCGCTCGCGAATGACGTTGGGTTGCTGTCGGAAGAATACGATTCGCGCGCCAAGCGGCTCGTCGGCAACTTTCCCCAGGCGTTCTCGCACGTGGCGCTGATCAATACCGTCCATAATCTCGCGCGCGCAACGAAACCCGCGGAGCAACGCGCCTCCTAGAACCGTCGTCGCACGGCGGCGTGTCTCGTTCACACCGCTCGCCGCATGTCGATACAGTCGCTGACGTGACCCGCGAGGCAACGCGCTATACTCGATAACAACACTCACGGGTGCAGCCATTCCTTGGCTGCAGGGAACGTTCGGATGGTCGGGCCGCCATCCTCCTGGTCGAATACGACTGGAGGAGGATGCGCATGCTCATCAAGACAGCGCTCGTACTTCTCGCCGCCTGGGCGTTAGGTATTGGCTGGTTATACCCGCAGAAGCCCGTCCACATCCTACTGTTTGCTGGTCTGCTGCTCTTGTTGCTGGGTTTTCTCAAGGACCTGGATGCGGCAAAGCGTGCTTCTACTCACGATTCGCCGAAGCAAACCTGATGCAACCCAGTGCGCTCGAAATCGCGGCTGCGGTGCTGTTCGCCCTCGCGATCGTTCACACGTTCTCGACGAAATTTTTCGAACGTCTGGCAGACCGCCGCCCAAGGCATGCCGGCCTCTGGCACCTCCTGGGAGAAGTGGAGGTCGTGTTCGGTTTCTGGGCGATGGTCCTGATGATGATCTTCTTCATCATTGCCGGGAAGGAGGAGGCGACGGCCTACCTCGACTCGCGGAATTTCACCGAGCCGATGTTCGTGTTCGCGATCATGGTGATCGCCGGCAGCCGGCCGGTGCTTGAATTGGCCTCAGCCTGCGTGCGCACCATTACCCGCGCGCTCGCGTTCGCACCGGCCGCGCCGGCCTTCTACTTCACGGCGCTGTCATTCGTGCCTTTGCTTGGATCGTTCATAACCGAGCCTGCGGCCATGACGCTGGCGGCGCTCATCTTGCGCGATCGCTTCTACGCCGTGGGAATCCCGCAGCGACTGAAGTACGCGACGCTGGGCGTCTTGTTCGTCAACGTTTCGATCGGCGGAACGCTCACGCCATACGCTGCACCACCAGTGTTAATGGTGGCCGGGACCTGGGGATGGGATCTCGCGTTCATGCTCGACACGTTCGGCTGGCGCGCGGCGCTGGCGGTAGTGACGAATGCTCTACTCGTGACGCTGCTGTTCCGGCGTCAGCTACCGGAGGCCGGTGCTGCCACTCAGACTTCCGCGCCAATCCCCCCGCTGGTGA
>DASVFC010000316.1:0-2442 GCA_036380235.1 Vicinamibacterales bacterium | reverse complement strand
TTACGCGACCATCCACTCAACCGAAGTATCAAACGGCCAGGCGATCATCAACATCGTCCATCGGCTGGCGACGGAAAACTCGCCGCAGATCCGGCAAATTCTCGACAACTCAGTGGTGCTGATGGTGCCGTCGCAAAATCCCGACGGCCAGCACCTGGTGATCGATCACTGGTACAAGACCAGGGGCACCAGTTACAACCGCGTCTATCCGGACCTCTATCACAAGTACGTCGGCCACGACGACAACCGCGACTGGTTCATGTTCACGCAGAAGGAAACGCGCATGAACATCGAGCTGGTGCAGAACAAGTACAAGCCGATCATCTCGCATGACATGCACCAGCAGGGGCCGCAGGGCTCACGCATTTTTGTGCCGCCGTTCACCGACCCGTTCGACGTCAACATTCACCCGATTCTCGCGCTCGGGCAGGCGACGGTCGGACAGGCGATGGCGTCGCAACTGATCGCGGAAGGAAAAGAAGGCGTGGCGTGGATGCAGAGCTACGACATGTGGTCGCCGGCGCGCCAATACATGATTTACCACGGGCAGCCGCGCATTCTGACCGAGATTGCCAGCAGCGGCGGCAACCTCGCCGATCCCTACGCCAATCCGCAGAAGGGCCGGCCCCTCGGACCGCAGGAGCCGCGCTGGAATTTCCCGGTGCCGTATTCGAAAGATACGTGGACGCTGGGGCAGCAGGTGGACTACGGCATCACCGCGGCGCTTGCCGGGATGGCGCACGTTGCGAAATACGGCAACGAGTGGCTCTACAACTTCTACAAGGTGCACCGTGACTGGGTGAACTACAACAAGGGACCCTACGCGTTCATCGTGCCTGCGACGCAGCGCGATCCTTATGCGACGTACGAGATGCTCGACATCCTGAAGTTCGGCGAGGTCGAGATTCACAAGGCCACCGCGGCATTCAGCGCCAACGGCAAGCAGTATCCGGCAGGGTCGTGGGTGATCAAGACTGCACAGCCGTATGGCGCGTTCGCCAAGACGATGCTCGAGAAGCAGGTGTATCCGGATCTGCGCGTGTTCCCGGGCGGACCGCCCGAGCCTCCCTACGACGTCACCGGCCACACGCTGTGGATGTTGATGGGGGTGACCGTCGATGTTGCCGACAAGCCGTTCGACGCGTCGCTGGAGTTGCTGAAGACGGTGGCGCCGGTGCCGGCAACGGCGGCAGCACGACCCAAGGGCGCGTATCTCGTCGACCCCGGCACCTACGGCTTCTTCAAGACCATCACCGAGTTGCAGCGAGCCAACGTGCCGATCTACCGCGCCGCCAAGCCTTTCGAAGCTCAGGGAGAGAAATACGCAGCCGGCACGTTCGTGATTCCGCCGACGCCGGCGGCCCAGAAGATCGTCGAGAGCGCCGCGAAGACGCTCGGTATCGCCGTTGCCGGCGTCGATCGCATTCCGACCGTGGATGGCTATCGGTTGAAGCCGGCAACGAAGGTGGGCTTGTGGAAAGGCGCCAACAACATGCCGGGCGGCTGGATGATGTGGATGCTGGAGCAATACGGCATCAACCACGAAGTCGTGAAAGCCCAGGATTTCAGCGGCGACCTCAACGCGAAGTACGATGTCATCCTGCTCCCAAGCGGCACGTCGAAGGCGCGCATCGTCACCGGACTTGATCCCAAGCGCAACGATGCGGCTGAGTGGTCGTGGGCGTACGGCGTCGGCGACGAAGGCTGGAAGAAGCTGCGCGCATTCGTCGAGAACGGCGGCACGCTGCTGGCGATCGGATCCGCCGTTGAAACGGCACAGGAACTGCTGAACCTGCCAATCGAGAAGGCTCTGCCGGAGGCCCGTCCACGGTTCGGGCCGCAAGCCGGGCCGCCGTCGGGTGCGGCCGCTGCCGGCACCGCGGATGCGGTGCTGCGCGACGCGTTCAGCAGTCCCGCTCGCTTGATGCAGACGCTGCGCGATCGTGTGGCCGATCCCGAGTCGCTGTTTTACTGCCCCGGATCGCTGCTGGCAAATGAGTTCGACATTAATAATCCCGTCGCCTGGGGAATGCCCGAGTCGTGGCCGATCTTCTTCGAAAGCGACCAGGCGTACCGGCTGCGCCCCGGTTTCGGTGTCGAGACACAGGTGGTGTCGCGCTACCCGACGTCGAACATCCTGCAGAGCGGCTGGCTGCTTGGTGAGGAGTATCTGCGCGATCAGGCCAACATCCTGTCATTCAGGATTGGCAAGGGTTTCGTGACGACGTATGGCAGTCAGGTGGACTTCCGCACGCAGCCTCGAACGACGTTCAAGTTGATCTTCAACGCGATCTTCCACGGTCCGTCGACGCCGGTGACGGCGGTACAGATGGGACGGGCGTCGCCAGGGACAAACGACTCACAGTAGCGGCCGCGAGGAACACGAAGGACGCGAAGGACACGAAGGGCACGAAGGGCACGAAGGGCACGAAGAGATTGGTC
>DASVFC010000315.1:0-4911 GCA_036380235.1 Vicinamibacterales bacterium | reverse complement strand
ACTTCGGCATCGTCACGATGAGCACGCCGTTGCTGCTGGCGTATGCGGCGTGCCGTCGTTACCTGCAGGGCATGCACGCCGTGACCCCCGTGATGTTCGCGCTGGTGACGGCGAACCTGATCAACGCCGGCGCGAACTGGGTCCTGATCTACGGACATTTTGGATTGCCGGCGCTGGGCGTGGCCGGATCAGCCTGGGCGACGTTGATTTCACGTGCCTACATGCTCGCGACGCTGCTGGTCGCGGTCTGGTGGATCGACAAGAAGCGTACGGAGGAAGCAGGCGTCGAGTGGCGTCAGGAAAGCTTGTGGCACACCGACTGGAAGTTCGACACTGGTCGTTTGCGCAAGCTGCTCAAGCTGGGGGTGCCTGCCGCATCGCAGTACACCGCTGAAGTGGGCGTCTTCGCCCTGGCGACGGCGTTGTCGGGCATGCTCGACCCGATTTCGAGTGCGTCGCACCAGATCGCGCTCAACCTGGCGGGCATCGCCTTCATGATCCCCCTCGGCATGGGTTCGGCCGGCGCAGTCCGCGTCGGCCATGCCGTGGGCGCCGGCGACCGCGCGCGCGCGTCGGCCGCAGGCTGGACCGCCATCATGCTTGGCACCGGCTTCATGTTGGCGTCGGGTGTGGCGTTCGTGGTGATGCCGGAAACTTTGATCGCCTTGTTCAGCCGCGATCCCGATGTGCTTCGCGTCGGCACCTCACTGCTGCTGCTCGCGGCAGTGTTTCAACTCTTCGACGGCATCCAGGGCGTCATCACCGGCACGCTGCGCGGCATCGGCGACACGCGCACACCGATGGTCGTGAACCTGCTGGCGCACTGGTTGGTTGGCTTACCGATCAGCTACACGCTGTGCTTCGTGCTCGGCTGGGGCGTCTACGGACTTTGGGTCGGCCTATCGCTGGGCTTGATCATCGTCGGCGTCATTTTGTTGTGGGTGTGGACGAAAAAGATCCGGCATTATCGATTGACTGGAGCAACACCTTAAGTAAATTACCGACCCAAGACCCAAGTCCCGGCACCCAAGCCCCAAGCCCCAAGCCCCAAGTCAAAGCCCTATGCTCAACGACGGTCACATTCATTTCTTCTCGCCCAGCTTCTTCGCCGGACTTGGCGCCGATCAGAAAGCCATCGCCGGCCTCGGGTGGGACGATCCGCAATCGGTCGAACAGCTCGCGGGTCGCTGGGTCAAGGAGCTCGACACCTATCGCGTCGAGAAGGCCGCGCTGATCGCGAGCCTGCCGGGCGATGCCGACGCGGTGGCCAAGGCGGTGGCCCTTAATTCGTCGCGCTTCGTCGGCTTCTTCATGCTCGATCCAACCAGGGAAGATGCCCTCGCGTATGCGGAGCGGGCCCTCGATGAAGGCCTGCGCACGATATGCCTGTTCCCGGCGATGCACCGCTATCCGCTGTATGACGACCGCGTCGCCAAGGTGTTCGAGCTCGCTGCCGGACGCCGCGGCGGTACCGTCGACCAGATCGCCGTGTTCGTGCATTGCGGGGTGCTGTCGGTAGGCGTGCGAAAGAAGCTGAACCTGCCGAGCCCGTTCGAGATGCGTTTCGGCAATCCGCTCGATCTGCATGGCGTGGCCTTGAAGTATCCGCAAGTGCCGATCGTGGTTCCGCATTTCGGCGCCGGCATGTTGCGCGAAGCATTGATGCTCGCGGATTGCTGCCCCAACGTGTATCTCGACACGTCGAGCTCGAATGCGTGGATTAAATATGCCCCGGGCCTGACGCTGCCACAGGTGTTCAAGGCCGCTCTCGACGTAGCCGGTCCCGATCGGCTGATCTTCGGGACCGACTCGTCGTTCTTTCCGCGTGGCTGGCAGCGGATCGTCTACGACCAGCAGCGCACGGCGCTCAACGCCATCGGCGTTGGTGAAAACGTGCAGAAGAAAATTTTCGGCGAGAACTTCGCCCGCCTATTTTGCTGAGCTGAGCGCCTCGTAGACGACGCGGCGATGCACATCCTCGTGGTTAGCGGCGCCAGGAGATCCACCGCGGCGCTGGATGATGCCGATGCCGATCACCTCGTTGGTGGGATCGATCCAGAACCAGGTCCCCGCAATACCCCACCACCAGTAGCTGTCTTTGCCGACCTGCCGCTTCGCACCCTCCGGATCCATCACGACCGCGAAGTCGTAGCCAAAACCCTGCGCCGGTGAAAACTGCGCCTGGCCGATGCCCTGCTTCGAATTGAGCACCTGCTCGCTCAACACATTGGTGCGCATCATGTCGACGGACGACTTCTTGAGGATGCGCGCGCCGTCGAGCTCACCGCCGTTGAGCAGCATCTGGGCGAATCGGAAGTAATCGGCCGCCGTTGAGTACAACCCGCCGCCGCCGGATGGGAGACCGGGTGCCGTCGTGATCGGATCTTCGCCGGCCGCGGGGGCGAGACCCGCCTTTGCTTTGTCGTATGCGTAGACGGTGGCCACTCGTGGCAGCTTCTCGGCAGGCACGTGAAACGCAGTGTCGATCATGCCGAGCGGTTCGAACACGCGCGTACGGAGGAATTCCGGAAACGTCTTGCCCGAGAGTTTCTCGACGAGGTAACCCTGGATGTCGACGCTGACGCTATACACCCACCGCGTTCCAGGCTGATAGAGCAGCGGCAACGTCGCCAGTCGATCGATCATCCCTTGCAGCGACGGCGCGGCCAGCGGGTTGCTCTTGCGATACATCTGATCGACCGGCGTGTTGCCGAACAATCCATAGGTGAAGCCCGCAGTGTGCGACATCAGCTCGCCCATCGTTGGCGGATGCACCGGATCCTCGAGAATGGGCGCACCATCCTTTTCACCGGCGAACACCTTTAGCTTGGCAAATTCAGGTATGTGCTTGGCGATTGGATCCGAAGGCTTCCACTTACCTTCATCGAACAAAATCATCATCGCGACGCCGGTGACCGGCTTGGTCATCGAATAGATCTTGGCGATGGTGTCCGTCTTCATCGGCGTCTGCTTGTCGAGATCCTGAAAACCGTACGCGTTGTATTGCGCGACCTTCCCTCGGCGCGCCACCAGCGAGACGATGCCGGCAAGATGTTTCTTGTCGACCAGGTCCTGCATCGCGGTATCCATCTGCGCGGGCAGATCGGCGGAGAATCCGACGGACTGCGGCGGCGCCTGGGGTAACGGCGCCAGGGTCGCCGTCTGGACGCGCCGTTGCTGCGCGTCCACGGACGGCGACACCACCGCCGCGGTGAAAATGGCAACGAACGCGAACCGTACGAACAGCGACGAACGTTTCATGAAGCCTCCGGTGGTTGACGGAGGCTTAGCTTACGCCACTTGTCACCCTGCCGAGTGGTCTTGCGACGGCGGATTTACCGGCACCCTGGCGAGATCACCCGATCCCGGTGGACGCCGGCACGGCCGTGGATCAAAATGGCTTCCGCATGTCTGACGGCACGTCATTGCGGGAGTTGACGCCAGGAGAACGCGTCGGCCGCTACGTCATCGTGCGTCAGCTTGGCCGCGGCGGGATGGGGATCGTCTACGTGGCGCGCGACGAGCGTCTCGATCGCGACGTGGCGCTGAAGATCATCGCCGGCCTTCCCGATGACGCCGCACGAACGCGGTTCTGGCGCGAGGCGCGTGCTGCCGCCAGCGTCAGTCATCCACATATCTGCCAGGTATTCGAGGTCGACGAGGCGGGTGCGCAACTCTATCTGACGATGGAGCTTCTGCAAGGGGAACCGCTCGATCGCCGGTTGCTCACGGGACCGGTTGCTCCCGCCGACGCCGTGCCGATTGCGCTTGGCGTGTTGAGCGCATTGTCGGCGCTGCACAGCCGTGGACTGGTCCACCGCGACATCAAGCCATCGAATGTGTTTCTCACGTCGCATGGCCCCAAGATCCTCGACTTCGGCCTGGCCCGGCCGGCACTTTCGACGCGCGTGAGCAGTGACGTGACGGAGGCCTTGCCGATCACCGACGCCGGCATGATCGTCGGCACCCCGCATTACATGGCGCCGGAGCAGGTCACCGGCGACGCGCTCGATGGCCGCGCGGACATTTATGCCGTCGGCGCGGTGTTGTTCCAGATGCTGGCAGGTCGGCCACCGTTCACCGGCACCGGCGCAGATGTGCTTTTCGCGGCGCTGAAGGAGAACCCGCCGGCCCTGCAGGGGCCGCCGGCGGTGATCGCAATCGATCGCATCATCCGCCGCGCGATGCGGAAGGATCGTCGTGAGCGCTACGCGTCCGCGGAGGAGATGGTCACTGATCTCTCGACCGTGTCGCTGAGCGGAACGACCATAGGCAGCGCCGTTCCGGTCCGAGCGTTGACTCGCATTGTCGTGCCGCCGCTGCGCATCGCCCGCACCGACCCGGACATTGCCTTCCTTTCTTTCGGCCTTGCCGAGGTGGTGTCGGGTTCGATCGCCTCACTTGGCAACGTGGTGGTCCGCGCGCCGGCGGTCGCGGCGCGATGGACCGAAGAGGCCACGGATCCGCGGCGGCTCGCGGCCGAAGCGGATGTCGATCTTGTCATCGCCAGCACGCTGCTGCGCTCCGGGCCGCAGCTCCGCATCACCGCGCAGTTGCTCGACGCGACCAGCAGCACGGTGATCGGATCGACGACGGTCAAGGGATCGATGGACGACGTGTTCGCGCTCGAAGATGCGTTTTCGAGTGCGGTGATGGCGCTGCTGCGCCCGCAGTTGACGCCGTCAGCGTCGAAGGTGCCGGAAGCGGCGCGGCGCGACGTGCCGGCGAACCCGCGCGCGTTCGAGTTGTTCCTGCGCGGCATGGAGGAGGCGAAGGAGCTGACGCAGATCGCGAAGGCGCGCGATCTGTTTGCGCAGGCAGTGCAGGAAGATCCGAGATTCGCACCAGCGTGGGCCGCGCTCGGGCGCGCCCAGCGTGTGTACGGCAAGTATTACGCTGACCGCGACGCGC
>DASVFC010000314.1:0-9934 GCA_036380235.1 Vicinamibacterales bacterium | reverse complement strand
CCGGTGACGGCGGTACAGATGGGACGGGCGTCGCCAGGGACAAACGACTCACAGTAGCGGCCGCGAATGACGAAGGACGCGAAGGACACGAAGGGCACGAAGATATTGGTCAAGATGCTCCGCATCCGGCGCGAGTGTGTGCTGCTCAGCGTCCTGCTCGTGCCGGTCGTCGTCGATGGCCAGGTTGCATCCGACGCGGAGGTCATCGCGCGGGCGATGGTGATCGGGCAGGCGTACGTCAGCGGCAACGTTTACGTCGCCGGCTTCATCGACGATGAGCCGCGGTCGTGGCCGCGGCAGATCGAAGGTGTGCCGCTCGAGGAGTCACGGCGAGAGCGCATTGCCGCCGATTTCTTCCGCGCCGTCGTCCAGGACTCAGAAGAGCATTATTACTTTCCGCAACGCGAAGGTGATCCCGCCGCCGACGATCTGTTTGCGACCATCGACAAGGCCGCGCTCGAAGATCGCAACCTCGCGCGTTATCGTGCTCCCGTGGCCGTCGACCAGTCGGTGTCGTTTCTCGGCTGGGATCGCCGGCTGTCGCTCGCCGATATCAGCTATCGCGACAACGACAAGCCGCGGCCGCTGACCGACGACGAACGTAAGGAGGTCGCAGCCGACAGGGCCGCAATCCCGAAAAATGCGGATTGCTCAACCGAACCGCGGTTTCTCGACGCGGCGAAGATCGTATTGACGGCGAACGTTGCCAGGTCGCCGCTGTCGATTCGGCTGTCGTCTTACCTGACGCCCGGTTGCGCCGGTCATTTGTCTGAAATCTACGTCCTCGACGTGATCACGGCGACCGCGTCCCGCCGGTTCGAGTTTCGCCATTACCACGGCCTGCTGTGACTGTCATAAGGAGTTGAGATGACCGTTCGTTTGCGATTGATAGCCCTGGTTCTCGCCGTCCCGATCGTTGCGGGCGCGCAGGGTGCGCTGCGGCCAGATGCCGACCCGCGGATTGAAAAGATCGTCGCTGCGGTCTCGGAGCAGCGCATGCGCGAGCTGCTGACGAAGCTAGTCAGCTTCGGGACGCGGAACACGCTCTCCGATCAGGCGTCGGCCACTCGCGGCATCGGTGCGGCGCGCAACTGGATCCTCGAGGAAATGCGGCGCTCGAGCGAGAAGCTGCGGGTCAATTTCGACACCCACATCATCCCGCCGCAGGGGCGCATCACGAAGCAGGTCGACCTTCGCAACGTCGTCGCCATATTACCGGGCAAGTCGCCGCGGCGCATTTACGTGTCGGGGCACTACGACTCGCTGAACATCGGCGGCCAGAACCGATCGAATGCCGCGGCGCCAGGGGCAACGCCGGCGCCGGCCGCTGCAGCGCCAACTCGAGACGATTATGACGTCGAGGCGCCCGGCGCCAACGATGACGGCAGCGGCACCGTGCTGACGATGGAGCTGGCGCGCGTGTTCGCAGAAAGCGGGATCGAGTTCGACGCCACGCTGGTATTCATCTGCTGGGCGGGTGAAGAACAGGGCCTGGTCGGCTCGCGCGCGCACGCTGAAGACCTGGCGGCGAAGAAGATACCCGTCGAGGCCGTCTTCAACAACGACATCGTCGGCAACTCGCGGGGCGGCAACGGGATTGTCGATGCCGAATCGGTTCGGGTGTACGCGATTGGCCCGGAAGATTCGCCGGCACGCGCGCTGGCGCGCCACATCGTCAAGACCGCCGGCATCTATGTGCCGTCACATCGGGTGCGGCCAATGGCGCGCGAGGATCGATTCGGCCGCGGTAGTGATCAGTCGTCGTTCACTGCCCAGGGGTTCCCGGCGATCGTGTTCCGCGAAGCGAACGAGAACTTCGAGAAGCAGCATGGCGCGGACGACACGCTCGACGGCGTCGATTTCGGCTACCTGGCCCAGAACGCGCGCGTCAATGCAGCCGGAGTGGCATCGCTGGCACTCGCACCGCCGGCGCCGAAAGTCACCAACGATCGCGGCGGCAATATGCTGTCTCGCGATCCGTCTGGCTACGACGCGGCAATGCGCTGGAACGCCGCGCCTGGTGCAGTTGCATACAGGGTCTACTGGCGCGGCACCTGGACCAACGACTGGCAGCACAGCCAGACTGTCGGTAACATCACGCAGTTCACGCTGAAGAATGTATCGATCGACGACTTCGTGTTCGGCGTTTCGGCCATCAGCGCAGATGGCCAGGAAAGTATGATCAGCGCGTACGTCTCGCCGGTTCGACGCGATCAACCGCTGAAAAGGCAGCAGTAGCCGATCAGAACGCTCTCTTGAAGGCAGTGCGGACCACCGAGCCGGTGGTTGCAAACCCTCGCGTCACTGCGCCTCGATCCACCGGAACCGTCGCAGGTCCGACGGGTTCCACGGGAACCGCGAGTGCAACGGGTGTGCCGAGTGCGCCGGGTGCCGCGAGTTCGACGGGTGCGAGTGCAACGGATGGGGCAACTGCAACGGATGGGGCAATTGCAACGGGTCCCGTGAGTTCTACAATTTCGGCGAATATCACTCGTGCGACGATTGCGTGTGCAGCCTCCGCACCTCGCGCATGCTTCGCACCTGGTGCACTCGGCGCACCTGGTGCACTCGGTGCACCAGCGTTGTGCGACTCAATCGCTGCCTGGAGCGCCGGCGTGGCGGTGTTGTACTGCGCTTCGAGCGCCACCTGCGGCCGCGTCACCACGTGAAATACGAATGCGAACGCGAACATTGAAAAGAGCAGCAGCAGTGCCGGCAGCGGGCGTCCTTCGTCTTCTCTCATGAACACCATTATCAGCCAGTTGCGCGTGGCGTTTGCGAGGCCCCTGCCGGGACTCGACGCCCAGTTGCGTATGGCGCCGAGGCCGCGCGTCGGCTGGGATCCGCTCGCGTTCCCGGACGATGCGCGGGCGGCGGCGGCATTGTTGCTGTTGTATCCGCATAACGACACGGTGAACATCACCTTGACGGTGCGGGGGTCGGAGCTGCGCAATCACACCGGGCAGGTGTCGTTTCCGGGCGGTCGCGTCGACGAGGGCGAGAGCATCGAGCAGGCGGCCCTGCGCGAAGCCAACGAAGAAGTTGGCGTCGATCCGCGTTCGATCGAGATTCTCGGCCGGCTGACGCCGCTGCACATACCGGTCAGCCGTTACATCCTTCACCCGGTGGTCGCGGTTACGCCCATGCGCCCGGCGTTTCAACGCGCCGAGTGGGAGGTGGCGCGCATCATCGAAGCGCCGATTCCGTTGTTGCACCAGCCTTCGACCATCAAGCGTGAACTGAGCACCCGCGTGGTGAACGGGCAGAGCGTCGAGGTCGACGTGCCGTTCTTCGACGTCGACGGCGAAAAAGTGTGGGGCGCCACCGCGATGGTGCTGGCGGAATTCTGCGCCTTGTTGGCGCCTCTATGAAATCCTTTCGCGCGCCGTTGGGCCGTGAGGTCATAATCATGTCGGCGATCGGCACGTTGATTTTCGGGGTGCCGATCGGCGTACAGGCTTCGCGCGGCTTTTGGCTTGTCCCGATCATGATGTTGACCATCCTGCTCAGCATCGTCCTGCACGTCGTGCGTGGATATGAAGTGCGAGGTGGGGAACTTCGCATCAAACGCCTGTTGTGGGATACGCCGTGGCCGCTCGACGAGCGCACGAGTGCCAGCGTGCGGCCGCACGCGATGCGTGGATCGTGGCGGACGTGGGGCAACGGCGGGATGTATGCCATCACCGGCCGGTTCAGTGGCTCGGGTCTCGGCCGCTTTCACGCTTTCGTGACCGATCCGGCTCGCACCGTGGTGGTCACCACCAGCCGCGGCATTGTCGTGGTGTCACCCGATCGGCCGCGAGACTTCGTCGACGCTGTTGCCGCGGCCGCCCGCCGCACGTTGTGAAGTTGCGTTATTCTCTGGCCGACATGATGCGCGCGACGATGGCTGCGGTGATCACTTTGCCGGTGATCCTGGTGGGCAGCCAGCCGCCGGCTGCGGCGGCGTTGTTCGACAAGTTTTTCGCGGCCGAAACGGCCGCCGATGCCGCGAGCCTTGGCGAGCAGATTGCGAGAGAAGTCGACTTCGACACCGCCTATGCGCGCCTCAGGCAAGGCCGCGCGTATCTCGATGAAAAGCGCGGCGAATATGCGCTGCGCTGGCGATCGAAGAGCGGGCCATTCTTCAACAACGTGGTCGACGTGCCGCAGGACTACGATCCGAAGCAGAAATGGATGCTGCGGGTACAGCTGCACGGCGGCGTCGGCCGTCCATCGCCGAATCCGAACACCACCCCGCAGGGCGGGGTGCGATCGATGGCCGGGGCCGGCCGGCCCGCCAATCGGATTGAAGGCGAGAAGCAGATCTACCTGCACCCGAGCGGCTGGGCGCAGGCGCAGTGGTGGGACGAGGAGCAGATCGACAACATCGTGCGTGCCGTCGACACGCTGAAGCGCAAATACAACATCGATGAATCGTTGATCTACGTCACCGGCATTTCCGACGGCGGGACGGGCGTCTACTACATGGCGCTCAAGGAGCCGAACCTGTGGTCGTCGTATCTGCCGCTGAACGGCAGCCTGGCGGTGCTCCGCAATCCCGGTAATGGCGCCGACGGCGAGATGCACGGCAACAATTTCATCAACGCGCCCTTGTTCGTTGTCAACGGCGAGAACGATCAGCTCTATCCCGTCGCGCAGGTCGAGCCGCACATGACGTGGCTGAAGCGGATGGGCGTCAACGTGCTGTTTCGCCCGCAGGCAGGAGCCGGTCACAACACCGCCTGGTGGCCAACCGAACGCGCGCACTTCGAGGAGTTCGTCCACGATCATCCGCGCCGCGGGCATCCAGACGCGTTGTCGTGGGAAACGGAGCGCGTCGATCGCTTCAATCGCAACCGCTGGTTGATCATCAACGAGCTCCGCACCGACGTGTCCCGCACGAGCGGGCTGATGGACATGGGCTTCTTTCAGCACACGAAACGATCGGGCCGCGTCGACGTCCGGAAGAAGGGCAACACCTTCGACGCCGTCGTGCGCGATGTGGCGGCGTTCACGCTGTTGCTGTCGCCAGACGCGATCGACTTCGGCAAAGCCGTCGTGGTAACGGTCAACGGCAAGCAGGTGCACAGCGGACTCGTCACAAAAGATGCGGCGACATTGTTGCGATGGGCGGCGCGCGACAACGACCGCACGGCGCTCTACGGCGCGGAATTGAAGATTTCGGTTCCGTGAGCATCGCGATAATCACAGGCGGCAGCCGCGGCATCGGCGCCGCGACCGCCCGCCTGGCCGCCGCGCGCGGCTACGCGGTTTGCGTAAATTACAGGTCGAATGCGGCAGCGGCGGCGGCGATCGTCGAGGAAATCACCGCCGCAGGCGCGCGGGCGATCGCCGTGCAGGGCGACGTCGCGATCGAATCCGACGTCGTGCGGCTGTTCGAAACCTGCGATCGCGAGCTCGGCCGGCTGACGGCGCTCGTCAACAACGCTGGCATCCTCGAAACGCAAACGCGGGTTGAGGCGATCGATGCGGCGCGTCTGCAGCGCGTGTTCGCCGCCAACGTCACGGGCTCCTTCATCTGCGCGCGCGAAGCCGTCAAGCGGATGTCGACCAGGCACGGCGGCGCCGGTGGTGCAATCGTCAACATTTCCTCGCGCGCGTCGCAGCTCGGGTCGCCCGGTGAATACGTCGACTACGCGGCCTCGAAGGGCGCCATTGACACCTTTACGATTGGCCTGGCGCAGGAACTGGCGCAGGAAGGCATCCGTGTGAACGGCGTGAGGCCCGGGTTCATCTACACCGACATTCACGCCAGCGGCGGTGAGCCCAATCGCGTCGATCGCGTCAAAGCGTTCGTGCCGATGCGCCGCGGCGGCACAGCCGAAGAAGTCGCCAACGCCATCATGTGGCTGTTGTCGGAGGAGGCCTCGTTTACGACGGGCACGTTCATCGACGTCGCCGGGGGCAGATGACGATGCGAAGGCGATCGCGGTCACCGCAGGAGGTTACCCATGTGGAGCATTGACACGCCGTGGTTCGACGTCGCCGTCGTGATGTCGATCTTTGCCTTTGGTAACATCCTGTTCGGACATTTCGAGCAACATCGTCCGACATGGAAGCGGCTGCTGAAAGTGGTCGTCGTGGTCACAATCACCGTGGCGCTCGCCAACACGTTGGGTCGACTGTGGGCATATGTGGTGTTGGCGCTGCCGCTGCTCGGAGCCGCGTATGTCCACGTGGTCTGGCTGCCGAGACACGGCATCAACGGCTTCACCGGCGAGCCGCGTGACAAATATCTCGAGCTGATGCGATCGCGAGGGCATGTCTAAGGCGCCAGCAGAACCCGTTTTCTTCAAGACCCCCGCGGAGTTCCGCGCCTGGCTGAAGAAGCACCACAAGACCGCCGCAGAAATCATCGTCGGCTACTACAGGAAGTCTTCGGGCAAGCCGAGCATGACCTGGCAGGAGTCCGTCGACGAAGCGTTGTGCTTCGGCTGGATCGACGGCATTCGTCGCAAGTACGGCGAGGATGCCTACGGCAATCGGTTTACGCCGCGGCGCCCCGGCAGCAACTGGAGCGCGATCAACATCAAGCGTGTCGAAGAGCTGACCAGGGCGAAGCGCATGCAGCCGGCAGGCCTTGCCGCCTTTGCCAGGCGCACCGAGGCGAAGTCGCGGGTCTACACCTACGAGCAGAACGAGGTGCTGCCGCTCGACAAGACGATCGAGAAGCAGTTCAAGGCCAACAAAAAGGCCTGGGACTTCTTCCAGCGGCAGGCGCCGTACTACCGCAAGCTGATGACGCGTTGGTTGAACTCCGCAAAGGCAGAGGAGACGAGGCTGCGCCGCCTCGCCAAGCTGATGGCGGCGTGTGAGCAGGGGAAGCGATTGTGATGACGCTTATTTTCTGAAGAGCGTCAGGTGGCCGGTCGGGTTCTTGTCGCCCGGGGGCCAGTTGGCGATCGTCAGGACGTGTGTAAAGCCGGCCGCGGTCAGTTCCTCGATTACCACAGAGGCCGGAATACCGTGCCCCAACCGATTGGCCGGTACACCTTTCGGAATCCGCGCAGGGTCCGGACGTCCCTCAAAGTCGATGATTGCGAGCCGCCCACCAGCCCTGAGCGACGCATGCAAGCTCTTGCTGAAGGCGGAAATTTCGATGATGTGGTGATACACATGTCGAAGGAACACCGCATCGCAGCAACCGACCGGCAAGTTGGTGGCGGCATCGGCACCTTCGATTACCGTCACGTTCGTCAGCCCTTCGCGCTTTGCGTACTCGCGCGTCGTCTGCAGCGCGCGCTGCGTGATGTCCGTAGCGTAGACGTGACCGCTTCCGATCCATTTGCCGAGCACGACGGTCATGGCACCGCCGCCGGCGCCAATGTCGGCCACGGTCATCCCCGGTTTCAGCTCCAGCACTTCGACGAGCTTCGGCGCATCGAGCTCGGCTTGTTCACGCTCTTGCGCCACTTGCCGCGCATTCGGTTCCTGCGCCGTGAGGCTGGCGACGCCGACCGCGAGAAGGACAACCAGGATTCGCAATATGGTCATCGTTACAACACCCAGGCGGGATTTAACGGTTGAGTCGTTCCTACTTGAGTGCCTCAGCGTAGCGCTCCGATAACCGCTTGCCCATTTGCTCGTGAATGTTGAGTGCAGAACGCAACTCCATCACGCCATAGCGAAACGCCTCGAGGTCTTTCAGGTTCGGATTGTCCGGATTGAAGTCGCTCGACAGGATGGCAGAGGCGGACCCGAGTTGTTCGAGCATCCGGCGCTGCTGAGCGCTGAACAGATCCTGGAGGTCATAGAGTCGTGAATAGCGCTGGACTTCCTCGTGAGGCATGTGGCCGAGAGCGCCGGTCCGGGCTGCGGTGAGCCATGCCGTTGATGACAAGTCGGAAAGATTGAGGTTCAAGCGCAGCTCGTTGACCGTCGTCTTTCTGGTCGCGAGCATGTCGCTGGCAAACTTGATCGCATCGTCGAGGCGTTTGTTCTCGTCAGCCATGCCCGCCAACGACGCGTCGAGGTCGTTCTTGTTCGCGGCCAACTCCTGCGCGATGGTGGCGCGTGCATCGGCCACCAATTCGCGATTCGAATTCCATTCGACCAGGCCGTTGATCAACAGCGCGATCAACACGCCGGCGGTAATGGTGATGAACTGAAAGACGTAGTCGACGGCTTCGTATTTCTTCATCGCCTGGCCGTGTGGTTGGAAGCGAGATACGACACCGTAAACGCCGTTGCTGATCCGATCAATCCCCAGAGGCTCGGATCCTGCCAGCCAGTGCGATCTGTCGCGAAATAGACGGCGAGTAGTGTGCCGACGCCGCCGATGATCGCGGCCATGGCGTCGCGGGCCGTAGCGCGCGGTAGCAGCAACGCTCCGGCGACGGGAACGAGCAACGATGCGCCGAGCAGCGAATAGAACACGCGTAGTGCGTCGGCAATGGTCGAGAACTGAACGGCGAGGATCATGCCGGCAATGCCGCCGAGGACCGCGGCTCCGCGAGCCACACGCAGGACTTGATCGGGTGTCGCCGAGCGATTGACGAACCGTTGATATAGATCTTTCGAAGACGATGTCGCCAGCATGAACAGAATGGCGTCGCACGTGCTGACTTCGGCCGAAAACACCGCCGACAGCGCGAGCGCGCCAAATAACACTGGCAGCTCGTTCAACATCACCGTTGGCAGCACGAGGTCGCGGCCTTCGATTCCCGGAAAGTGCACGCGAGCCGCCATTCCCAGCAACACCGGGAAGAATGAAAACAGCAACTGCGCCACTGCCGCAACGCCAAGGCCAACCTTCACCGCCCTGATGCTCTCTGCGCCGTAGGCCTTTTGCACGAGTCCCGGTGAAATCACGAACCCCGGGCCGAGCAGGATCAACATCGTCCAGCCCGACATTGCCCCTGACGAATACCAGGGATCCCAGTAGGTGGGCGGAGCTGTTGGCGCGGCGGCGATGGCCCCGAGGCCGCCGATGTTAGACAGCACGATCGGCAACCCAATAATGAATCCGCCAATCAGGACAACGAGCTGAATTGCATTGACCCATGCGGAACTGAGCAGGCCGCCGGCGGCGAAATACAACGTCATCGCGACGCCGCCGATCATCACGCCCTGCCAGCGCGGCATCCCGGCCACGACATCCAGCACCGCGGCGCCGGCCATCAGCTGACCGGCGAGGATGGCCAGCGTGCCGACCATGATCAGGCCGGCGATCACAGCCCGGACGCGGACGTCATAGCGATCTTCGAGGAAATCGCCAATGGTGAGGTGTCCGCGATCCATGGCGAGCCGCCACAACTTCGGGCCCACCCAGAACGCGAGCAGCAGAGTGCCAAGCCCTGCGGCGCCGTTCCACCACCAGGCGCTGATGCCATCCCGATACGCGATGCCTGCCGCCCCAACCGTGGTGCCGGCACCGATGTTCGCCGCCAGAACGGTGCCGCCGACGAGCGGCCACGTCAGTCGGCGCCCGGCGACAAAGAAGTCCGAGGGCCCCTTAACCCGCCGCCCGATCCACACACCGAAGGCCGTTATTGCAATCGTGTACGCGAGCAGCAGGATCAGCGGGACGTTCACACCGCAAAGCTTATCTGTAACCGAAAAAGGAAGCAGGTCCCTTTTTGAGGCAGGAATCTGGTAGCCGGGCAGCGGTCCCGCCCGGTATCAACGTGCATGCTTCTCTTCTATGCCTTGTTGTCGATTGTTCTGACGCAGCCGGCGCAATCGTCCGCGCCGCCACCGAAACCGTTCGATTGCACGGCGCCCGAACATCGCCAGTTCGATTTCTGGGTCGGCGAGTGGGACGTCGTCTATAACCCCGCCACGAGGCCGGCCACGGCGCCGCCGCCAACGCCGGGCAGGAAGACCGCCGTCAACATCATCGAGAAGGCTCACGATGGCTGCGTCATCATCGAGAACTGGAACGACGGCCAAGGCGGCACCGGCCTGAGTTTCAATCTCTACGATCGTCACA
>DASVFC010000313.1:0-2486 GCA_036380235.1 Vicinamibacterales bacterium | reverse complement strand
GATGCTGCCTCGCGCGTTGACCGCGAGCTAAGGAGCGAGACGCTGCCGCGCGTTGTGGTGAGCTAATCGTTCCGCAAGGCAACCACCGGGTCGACGCGCGTCGTGCGCAGGGCCGGCAACACGCTTGCCAGGACGCCGGCGAGCAGCAACGTCGCCGCCGCCATCGTGAACGACGGCACATCGAACGGCTCGACGCCGAACAGAATGCCTTCCATCGACCGCGCCAGCAGCGTCGCGGCGACGAGCCCGATGACGCCGCCGAGCGCGACCATCAGAATGCTGCTCCGCACGATCATCGCGATGGTGTTGCCGCCAGACGCACCGAGCGCCATGCGCAGACCGATCTCCCGCGTCCGCTGCGACACCGAATACGACAGCACACCGTAAATGCCGAGCGCCGCAAGCAGCAGCGCCGCTCCCGCAAACGTCGCCAGCACTGTCGTCGAGAGGCGCGGCAGGAAGACTGCTCTCGCCAGAATCTGCTCCATCGTCGACAGCTCGTAAATCGGCTGACCGGGATCGACGTCCCAGATCGCCCGCTGAATCGCATTCGCCATCTGCGCCGGGTCCTGGTTCGTGCGCGCCACGACGGCCATGCCCGCGGTGGGGCTTTGCCGCAGCGGCAGATACACCTGCTTGCGCGGCTCCGTATCCAGCCCCTGGTTGTGCACGTCGGCGACGACGCCTACGACCTCGCTCTTGCCGTGGGGATTCTGGATGATCTGTCCGAGCGGGCTACGGTCAGGAAAATACCGCCGCGCCATCGTCTGGTTGATGACGCTGGTGCGCGGCGTCTGCATGTCGTCGCGTTCGTCGAGGAAGCGACCCGCCAGCAGCTGGATCTTCATCGTCTCGAAGTAGCCCGGCGCCACCATTCGCACATCCGCCATCGGATCTTCGGTGCGGGGCGGCTGCTGCCCTTCGACGTTGAACGGCAGCGCTCCCGCAGCGCCCACATCGTGCAGCGGCATAGCGGACACTGCCGACGCATTCACCACGCCGGGAGTACCGCGCAGCTTTTCGATCACGTCGTCATAGAAGCGCACGATCGTCGGCCGCGGATACTTGGTGGCCGGCAACAACACCCTCGCCGCGATGATGTTGTTGGGATCGAAGCCCGGATTCACCTGCAGCAGCTTGGTGAAGCTGCGCGTCATCAAGCCGGCGCCGACCAGCAGCACCAGGGCAAGGGCGACTTCGATCACGACCAACCCGCTCAGCAACCGTCGTGCGTACGGACTCGATGTCGATCCCGTGGACTCCTGGATGTTGTCGCGCGGATCCGCTTGCGCCGCGTGCAGCGCCGGCATCAATCCGAACGCGAGCGCGACGCCGATCGAGACGATGGTCGTGAATAGCAGCACGCCGCCATCGAGCTGCATCTGATCCATGCGGGGCAGGCGGGCTTCCGGCAGCGTGGCGATCAATCGGAGCACGCCGAATGCGGCCACCAGTCCGAGTGCACCGCCGGCCGCGGACAGAATCAAACTCTCGGCAACAATCGGGCGCGCCACTTCCCATCGCGTTGCGCCGAGTGCGGCACGCACCGCCATCTCGCGACGCCGGCTCGACAGCCGCGCGAGCAGCAGGTTGGCCATGTTGGCGCAAACGATCAGTAACAGGAATCCGACCGCGCCCATCAGCACCATCAACGCCGGGCGCGAGGCGCCGACGAGTTGTTCGTGCGCAGCAACGACGCGTGCGGTCCAGCGATCGTTGCTGGATTTGTATTCGGTGGCGATGCGGCCAGCGAGAACCGATATCTCTTCTTGCGCCTGTTGCGCCGTGACGCCTTGCGCGATGCGTCCAACAACGGTCAACTGCCGGGCGCGGCGCGATCCGCCGTGGATGTCTTTCGGGTCGAAGGCCAGCGGCGTCCACACCGCGACGGTGGTGCTGGTCGGGAATTCAAAGGATGAAGGCATCACGCCGACCACGGTGAACGGCACCGAGTCGAGTTGAATCGTGCGGCCGATTACCGAGGCATCCCCGCCGAGCGCGCGCGTCCAGAAGCCGTGGCTCAACACGACGACTCTGTCTGCGCCCACCACGCTCTCATCGCGCGTGAACGTGCGTCCGAGCGCGGCGTTGCTCTTGAGCACCGTGAAGAGATCCGGCGTGGCGCGCAGGCCCGGCACGTTCTGCGGATCACCGGTGCCTTTGAACGAGAAGTCCACGTGCCGATACGCGGCCATCGACTCGAACGTCTTCGCTTCGCGCTTCCAGTCTTCAAACGTCGGCACCGACACGGGTCCCTGGTTGCCCTCGGGGTTCACCTCCCACAGCACCGCGATCTTCTCGGGGTCTTCATATGGCAGCGGGTTGAGGACCACCGTCTTGATGACGCTGAAGATGGCGGTGTTGGCCCCTATGCCGAGTGCGAGCGTGAGCACCGAGACCAGCACGAAGGTCGGTTGGCGGCGGAGGGTGCGAAGCGCGTAGCGGAAGGCGGCGATCCAGTCGGCCATGCGCGCATTCTACGCGGT
>DASVFC010000312.1:0-3295 GCA_036380235.1 Vicinamibacterales bacterium | reverse complement strand
CAGAATTCGTCGGTCACTGGATTGACGATGCCGAGGTGGCATCGCAAGATGGACGCACGTTCGAGAAACGTCGTCCGTCGGATGACGTTGTGATCGCGCAGGTGGCGCGCGGCGGCGCGGCTGACGTGTCTCGCGCGCTGGAGGCGGCCTCTGCGGCGGCGCCGGAATGGGGTCGCTGGCCGGTGCCGAAGCGCGGCGCCGTTCTCGGCAAGGCGGCGCAGCTGCTGCGCGAACGCGAGCAGACGTTCGGGCAGATCGTTCAGCATGAGACCGGCAAGCCGTGGAAGAACGCGGTCGCGGAAGTGGGATCGTCCGCCGACCTCGCGATTTTCATGGAAGGCGAAGGCAGCCGTCTCTACGGCAAGACCCTGCCGAGCCCGATTCCGCACCGCACGGTGCAGACGCTGCGCAGCCCGATCGGGATCTGTGCCGCGATCATGCCATTCAACAGCCCGCTCGCCGGTGTGGCGTGGAAGGTGTTTCCGGCGCTGCTGTGCGGCAACGCGGTGGTCGTGAAGTCCCACGAGCTCACGCCATACACCGCGATCGCGTTCGGCCATTTGTTGCAGGACGCTGGACTGCCGAAGGGTGTGTATTCGGTGATCCAGGGTTACGGCCCTGAAGTCGGCGCGCCGTTGGTCCAGGACGATCGTGTCGGCGTGGTGAGCTTTACCGGCTCGTCGGCGACCGGCAAGCTGATTCAAAAGACGGTGAGCGAACGAGGAGTTCTCGCGAAGGTGTGCCTGGAGCTTGGCGGCAAGAACCCGTTCGTGGTGTGCGATGACGCGGATTTGGATGCGGCAGCGGACCTGGCGGCGGCATCGGCGTTCATCGATGCCGGGCAGCGATGCGCGTCGGGCAGTCGCATCATCGTCTTCGATTCGGTGTACGACACGTTTCGCCGCAAATTCCTCGAGCGCGTGGAGAAGGTCAAGGTCGGGTCGGGCGCTGAAGATGATTGCGGCCCTGTCATCTCGCGCGAAAATCTCGATCGTCTCCTGACGCAGGTGAACGGCGCGGCGTCGCGTGGCGCCGCGGTGATTGCGGGTGGCGCCGTCGCGGATCGGCTGAAGCCTGGCTATTACATGCAGCCGACCGTGCTCGAGAACGTGCCGCCGGCCGACGCGGTGTCGCAGCACGAGCTGTTCGGTCCCATTACGTGCCTGTATCGCGCGAAGGACTTTGCGCAAGCGATTGAGCTCGCCAACGGCACGCAGTACGGGTTGACCGGTGCGATCCACACCACGAGCGTGCATCGCATGCAGGAGTTCATTGCCCGCTACCAGGGCGGCCTGGTGTCGATCAACGGCGCCACTTACGGATCCGGGCCGCACATGCCGTTCGGCGGTGTGAAGAATTCGGGCAATGGATTCCGCGAGCCCGGCACGGAAGCACTCGACGTCTATACCGAGTTGAAGACGGTGGTGATCAACCACGACCCACGCCGGGTTTGAACACCTTCGTCTTCGCCGGGTCTAAAGACCCGGCTCCACACATGGCCAAACGAAAGATCTGCTTTCCGATAACGAGCCGCGCCTATTACGGGCGCAGCCAGCTGTTGATCCGCAAGCTGCACGCGCATCCGGATGTCGACCTCAAGCTGATGCTGGGCGGCTCGATCCTGCTCGACAAGTACAGCCGGCACGTGGCCGACGACATCGCCGCCGGCGGCTTCGAGATCGAGGCGTCGCTGTTCAACGTCATCGAGGGCGGCAATCACGTCGCCATGGCGAAGACGGCGTGCCTCACCGCGCTGGAGTTCACCAACAGCCTGTTCACCGCACAGCCCGACGTGGTGGTGATTTGTGGCGATCGCTTTGAACAGCTCGCCATCGCGATGGCCGCCGCCTACCTGAACATCACCATCGCGCACATCGAGGGCGGCGACGTCACCGGCAGCATCGATGAAAGCGTGCGGCATTCGATTACCAAGCTCGCGCACCTGCACTTCGTCACCAATGCCGATGCGCATCGGCGTGTCCTGGCGATGGGCGAAGATCCGAACTATGTCTTCAACACCGGCTCGCTCGACGTCGAGCTCGCCGCGCACGTGCGCACCAACATCACCAGCGATCAGGTCAACGCCCTCGGTGTGGGTCACGACATCGACATCGAGCGGCCGTACTTGATGGTGGTGCAGCACCCGGTGACGACCGAATCCGACAATCGGGCGCACCTCGAGACCACCTTGAAGGTGGTGGCGTCGTTCGAGCTACCGACGATCTGGTTCTGGCCGAACCCTGATGCCGGCACTGGCGAGATGGCCGACATGCTGCGCCACATGCGCGAAAAGCATCCCGAGCTGACGTCGCACATGCGTTTCATCACCAACGTGCCGGCGAGTGATTTCGTGGCCTTGCTGGCCCATGCTTCGTGCCTGGTCGGCAACTCCTCTGCCGGGATCAAGGAGTGCTCGTTTCTCGGCACGCCGGTGGTAAACATCGGCAACCGCCAGCAGGGACGCCTGGCCGGTCCCCACGTCGTTCACGCCTCGTATGGCGCCGAAGACATCGGCGCCGCAATCGCGACGCAGCTGGCTCACGGCCGATACGAACCGTCCGACATTTATTTCAAGGACAACGCGAGTGAGACGATCACCGACCTGCTCGCGACGACGCAGCTGTATACGCAGAAACGCTTTTTCGATCCGGTCCTGAAGGCGGACGGCTGACCGCAAGACTTGAAAGTTCTCGGCATCATTACGGCCCGCGGCGGATCCAAGGGCATTCCCGGCAAGAACCTGAAGCTGCTGGCGGGCAAGCCGCTGCTTGCCTACACCGTGGACACGGCGCGGCGATCGGGCGCGCTCGATCGGGTGATCCTCTCGACCGAGGATGAAGCCATCGCCACTGCCGGCCGCGATCTCGGCTGCGATGTGCCGTTCATGCGCCCGCTCGATCTCGCGCACGACGACACCCCGCACCTGCCGGTCATCCAGCACGCGACGCGCTGGATGGAGGAGCGCGTCAACTATCGTCCAGACGCGGTGATGATTCTGCAGCCGACCTCGCCGTTGCGAACGGCCCAGGACATCGTCGCCGCCATCGAGCTGCTGGACCGTTCGGGCGCCGATTCGGTGCTGAGCGTCAACGAAGTGCCGGCGCATTCCCATCCGATGCGGACGCTGCGGGTCGACAACGCCGGCAATGCCGTTCTGTTCGTCAGCGGCGAGCCGGTGCGCAAGCGGATCAATCGACGGCAGGATCTGCCGCCGGCTTGGGTGATGAACGGCGCCATTTACGCGTGCCGCACCCGGGTGCTGTTCGACGCCGAGCCGAGCTTGTACGGCAATCGC
>DASVFC010000311.1:0-4828 GCA_036380235.1 Vicinamibacterales bacterium | reverse complement strand
TCGCGTCGGCCAGGTCGGGCGTCACGAGCCCGGACCCGTAGTCGGACAGAAGGACGGCGTCGCACGCGTCGAGTGCCGGGGTGAGGCCGGCCGCGAACGCGTGGCTCACCTCCGGCGACAGAGGCCAGTCGGTTTCGCGATCGATGCGGACCACCTGCTGCTTGGCCGAGTGGATGCCGCCGGCGAGGATTCGCGTCTTGACCGGTGTCCGGTAGCCGCCTGGCCGGCTCAATCCCTTGCGCTCGATGTTGCGGGGCAGTGACTTGAACAACCGGCGGCCGGGTTCATCGCGGCCGACGAGCGATACCAGGCGCACGGTGCCGCCGAGAGACGCCACGTTGTTAGCGGCGTTGCCGGCGCCGCCGGGAACGACTTGGGTGGCGTTGTATTCGAGAATCAGCACCGGCGCCTCGCGCGACACGCGGGCGATGCGGCCGTAGACGTATTCGTCGGCGATCAAGTCGCCGAACACCACCACGCGCTTCCCCTTGCCGGCCGCGATCAGCTCGCGCAACCCGCCCTGGTTTCTCCGGTCAGCCATTTTCCGATGCAATTATTACTGAGACGGCGTGAATGAGGTTGTCGCAGATCGCGTCGACCCGCTGCCCCTCGGGCCGGCGCCGTTCCTGGTCAACGCCCCACCCGGTACGGACGAGGATCGATTTCGCCCCCACCGCGTGGCCAAGATCGACGTCGAGCCACTTGTCACCGATCACCCACGACTGCGACGGATCGATGTCAAGGTCGCGCACCGCGTCTTCCACCATTCCAGGCGACGGCTTCCGGCAGCGGCATTCGATCGACAGCTCCTTGATCGATCCCCGCGGATGATGATTGCAGAAATACAAGGCATCGAGGTCGGCGTCGGCGGAGCGCAGCCGGCGGCGCATCTCCTCGTGACAGGCCGGGACGAACTCGGGCGCGATCAATCCATGCGCAATGCCGGACTGGTTGGTGACGACGACGAGCAGGTAGCCGGCGCGCTTTAACAGGCGCAGCGCGTCGCCAGTCCATGGAAACAGCTCGAGGTCTTCGAGCCGATGCAAATAGCCGACATCGACATTCAACGTTCCGTCACGATCGAGAAATACAGCCTTGCGCTTCAATCACCACCTCGGATCAGGCCAACGGCCAACGGGCCGTCAGGCCGACAATAAATCGTAGACCGCGCGCGCGCTGATCCCGCGCATGCAGCGGTGATCGATTGGGCACTCACGCAGCATGCACGGCCGGCAGAACACCTCGTGCGTCACGATGGCCGGCATCGGCGCGGCGGCGGACGATCGCAGCGGCGATGTCCGGTGCGCGTTGGTGGCGCCGAAGAGCGCGATCACTCTGGCGCCGACCGCGCCGGCAAGATGCATCGCGCCGGAGTCATTCGTGACCACCGCGTGCGCCCGTGCCAGCAAGCCGGCCAGCATCGGCAAATCGGTTCGGCCGGACACATCGATCAACCGATTGAGCCGCGTGCCGGTTGAGCGCATCCGCGCCTCGATCTCCGCGCACGTCGATCGATCGGCGTTGGACCCGACCATCACCACGCTCCAACCCAGCTCGTTGATGAGCAGTTCAGCAAGCTCCGCGAATCTTTCGGGCAGCCACTGCTTGGCCCGTCCGTAAGCGGCGCCGGGCGCAAACACCACGAAACGGTCGTCGGGATCGAGCCCGATGTCGATCATCAACTCGCGCGTTCGCTCGGCGCTGGGTCGTATCTCGGCGTACGCCGGCCCCGCGTCGATGCCAAGGGCACGGATAAGCGCCTGGTAGTACGCGGATTGGTGCGTCAACCCTTTCGGTTTCGCGATCGCTCGCGTCAACAACCGCCCGCGCCAGTCGGTGGCAAATCCCCAACGTTCGCTGATGCCTGCCATGCTGGCAACAAGCGCGGTCGCAAATGAATTCGGCAACAGGACCGCGACGTCGAACGCGCCGGGCCGCAGCGCGGCGGCGTCCGCCTGCCAGCCGCTGATCGATCGCCACCCGCCGCCACCGGGCAGCGTCACCAGTGCGTCCACGCCTTGCACCATCGCGAACATCGGCGACACGGCCGGCCGTGCCGCAATCGCGAGGTGCGCGTCGACAAAATGCCGCCGCAGATCGGCGAGCGCCGGCAAGGCCATCACCGCGTCGCCAAGCCAGTTCGGCGCGAATACGACGATGCGCTCAGGCTTCATCGCCGGTCATACGTTCGGTGTTGGTGGAGACGTCTTCCTTCGCCTTCGGGAACATGCCGCGAGTTTCGGTGACGGGCGCATCGCGCCAGCGACGGTGCATCCACAGCCACAGCTCCGGATGTTTGCGCACGTGCATCTCGAGCACGTCGGTGCAGCGTTGTGTGAACTCGCGAATCGCTTCGGGCCCGTCTTCCTGCGGCGGCTCGACCGGCGATTCGTAGACGAACTTGTAGCGGCCGCCAGGCAGCGGATGCGCGAACACCGGAATCACCGCGGCGCCGGTGCGCAGTGCCAGCGCCGCAAGCGTCGACGTCGTCGCCGCCGGCCGGCGAAAGAAGTTGACCCAGATCGCATCGGGACTGTGCATGTGCTGATCGATCAGCAGCGCCACGCCCTCTCCCGCCGCCAGCGTCTTCATCACGCGCCGCACCGCGCCCTGGCGATAGATGACGTGATTGCCGGTCCCGGTGCGGACCCGCTCGAGCAGGTCGTTGAGCCGCACATTGTCGAGCGCGCGCGCCAGCACGCCGATCGGCCGCAGCTTGACGGCGTGCGCGAGCGCGTGAAGCTCCCAGAATCCGAAGTGACCGGTGAAGAACAGGATGCCCTTGCCCTTGGCATACGCCAGCCGCACCCGTTCGTCGCCTTCGTATTCAGAGACCGCCATCATTTGTTCCGGCGTCAACGTGCTGAACGTCAGCAGCTTGAGCAGCACCTGGCCAAAATGCTTGAACGTAGCGCGAGCGATCGCGCGCCGTTCGTTCGCCGGCTTGTTGGGAAAACATTGTTCGAGGTTGGTCAGGGCGACCCGGCGATGCTGCCAGTCGAGCGCGTAGAACGTCAGCCCAATCAACGAACCCCACGCATTGATGACCGGCTCCGGCAACCGCCGCGCAACGCCCCGCACGGCCACGACCGACCAGTACTCGATCGCTTCCCTCACCGGAACACCTTCGGCGCGCCGGCCGCGGCGGCGGCCGCCGCCATCACCGGCGCCATCAATGCTTCAACAGGATCAAACGTCACCTGCAACGGCACCCGATACGCATCGAACGGCAGCGACAGCGTCTCCAGGCGAACCGCATCCTTGTCGGTGGTCAACACCACATCCGCATTCACCGCCACACGCTTCGCTTCAATCGCCGCGACGTCGGCGTTGCGATATCGATGATGATCCGCGAACGCCATCGTCTCGACCACGTCGTAGCGCGTCTGCAATGCCTCGAAGAATCTTTTGGGATTACCAATCCCGGCCACCGCAAGAACCCGAACCCCTGGCCCGCCTACGCTCGCGGAGCTGTGCGCGAGCTCCGGCGAGGTCTCGCCGGAGCGGCCTGCGGCCGCGACGGCGGAAACCTTTGGAACTGCGGCTGCACCAACCTTTGGAACTGCGCCTGCAATGAGTATTGGCTCCCCAAGCACCCTCTGGGCACCACACCACAGCCGAATTCCAAGCTGCTCAGCTTCCTGCGCAGCCGCTTCGGCAGACGCGTTCGAGACGACAAGCACGTCGGCGCGGCGGGCAGCGTCCTTCGGCTCGCGCAAGCGGCCCATCGGGATTACGCGACCGTTGGGAATTTCGCCGATGGTCGTCACCAGCACATCGAGATCTCTTGCCAGCTCGAGGTGTTGAAATCCGTCATCCAGGATGTGCACCGTGCAACCGAGTCGATTTTCCGCGAGCGTGCCGGCGAGATAGCGATCGGGACACACGCACACGATGGCGCCTGGAACCTGCCGTGCGAGCATCAACGGCTCGTCGCCGGCGAGATCGACGGTGGCCAGGATGCGATAACCATCGGCGGCGACCACCACGCCATCGACGGCGTCAGCGCGCGCGTAGCCGCGGCTGAGGATGGAAGGCCGGTGTCCCGCGGCGATCAGCCGGCGGGCGATCTCGGCGACCACTGGAGTCTTCCCGGTGCCGCCGACAGACAGATTACCGACGCTGATCACGGGCTTTGTCAGGCGCTGCTGCAGTTGCGGCCGGCGCTCGGTGCGCCGCCGACGTAGCCGCATCGCCTGGCCGTAAAGGAGATCAAGCAAGGGGTCGGAACGGACGCACGTTGGCCGGATACTGACGCGTCTCGCGCGGCAGCAGATCCGCCAGCACCGTCACGCTTTTTTCCTTGGCGCCGCGATTGGCTTCGACGAGCGCGCGGGCGGCCGCGCCGAGGCGCGCGCGGCGCACCGGATCGCTCATCAAGGACAGGAACGTTTCATCGAGCTGCTGTTCGCTGGCGAGCTGCACGCCGGCGCCGTTGCTCACGAAGGCTTCGGCGATCTCGGCGAAGTTTTCCATGTGCGGACCGAAGATGATCGGCTTGCCGAATACCGCCGGCTCGAGCACGTTGTGGCCGCCAGTCGCAACCAGGCTCCCGCCGACGAACACGACGGTGCCGATCTGATAGACGGTGGCCAGCTCGCCGATGGTGTCGAGCACCACCACGTCGACGCGCGGTTCGCTGTCGATCGCGAGATCGGTGCGCTTGCCGGTCTTCCATCCTTCCGATCGAACAAGCTGCTCCACTTCGCCGAACCGCTCGGGATGGCGCGGCGCGATGACGAGCAGCGCGTGTGGCATGGTGGTGCGCACGCGCCTGAATGCGCGCAGCACGGCCGACTCTTCGCCTTTCATCGTGCTGCCGGCGACG
>DASVFC010000310.1:0-6867 GCA_036380235.1 Vicinamibacterales bacterium | reverse complement strand
GACCTTCCTGGCCTTGCTCACGGCGGATCAGCGCCAGAAGTCGACCTTTGCGCACGATTCCGACGAGTGGCGCAGCTGGGCCAACCAGAGTTCCTATTGGGCGCGCGGCGTCAGCTTCGGTGAGATGAGCGACGCTCAACGCGAGGCGGCGCTCGGGATGATGCGCGCCAGCCTCAGCGCCCGCGGTCTGACATTGACAGAGAACATCAGGAAGCTGAACCACACTCTCGGTGAATTGCAGAACAACGACTTCACCGCGCACAACGAGGGTCGCTATCACCTGACCGTGATGGGCGCGCCGTCGTCTACAGAACCGTGGGGCTGGCAGTTCGACGGCCATCACGGCATCGTCAATTACTTCGTGCTCGGCGACCAGGTGGTGATGTCACCGCTGTTTGTCGGATCCGAGCCGGTGATCGCGAAGAGCGGAAAGTATGCGGGCACCGAGATCCTGAAAGACGAAGCGCGCAAGGGCCTGGCGCTGGTTAACGCGCTCACCGAGGCGCAACGCAACAAGGCGGTACTGAACGTCGCGAAAACCGGCAACAACATCCTGACGCAGGCGTGGCAGGACAACGTCGTGCTCGACTATGCCGGTGTGCGGGGGAGCGACTTGAACGGATCGCAACGGCAAGCGCTGCTGGACCTGGTCGAGCAGTACGTCGGCAACATGCGCGAAGGCCATGCGGCCGTACGTATGGCGGAGGTGAAAGCCCAGATCGATCGCACTTACTTTGCCTGGATCGGCAAGACTGACGCCGACGCGGTGTTCTACTACCGGATTCACAGTCCAGTGCTTCTGATCGAGTTCGATCATCAAACGCCCGTCGGCTTGCGTCACCTCTACCCGCCCGGTGTGCCGTTCCGCGAGCACATTCACGCGGTGATGCGCACGCCGAACGGTAACGACTACGGCAAGGATCTCCTCAGGCAGCATTACCTGCAACACCCGCATACCGCTCAATAATCCAGGACGCTCCAGCGCGGCGGGAACCGCCGGTTGACGCCCGCCGTCTAATCGGTTCAATATGTCGACCATCGACATGTCGAAGCCTAAAACCGATCTGCCCTACGGCACGCTGGACCTGCTGATTCTGAAGACGCTTGAGACCATGGGGCCGCTGCACGGCTACTCGATTGCGCGCCGCATCGAGCAGAGCGCGACCAACCTGCGCCTGAGCCAAGGCTCGATCTACCCGGCGCTGATCCGCCTCGAGCAGCAAGGGTGGATCGCCACCAAGTGGGGCATGTCCGAAACCAATCGGAAGGTGAAGTTCTACTCGCTGACCAGGGCCGGCGCCAGACAGCTGCGCGTCGAGGTCGCGAACTGGGAAAACGCCGCAGCCCTGGTCGCGCGCATTCTCGAGGCCAAGTCGTGACCGTGCCCCGCGCCCTCGCGCGCCTGCTGGCGCTGCTGCGGCGGGATCGGCTCGAGCGCGAGCTCGATGACGAAATCCTCGCGCATCTCGAGCTCGCCGAGCGCGAAGGCCGCGCCCGTGGCCTTTCTGCCGAAGAAGCGAGACGCCAGGCACGGCTGGCGTTTGGCGGCATCGAACAGGTCAAGGAGGCGCATCATGACAATCGCAGCACGCTGTGGCTCGAGGCGTTCCTGAAGGACGTGCGTTACGCGATCGCCTCGCTCAAACGCGAGCCGCTGTTTACCGGCGTCGCCGTCGCCCTGCTCGCGATCGGTATCGGCGCCAACACGGCGATGTTCAGCATTGTCGATGGCGTGTTGCTGAAGCCGCTGCCATTCGCCGAGCCCGATCGGATCGTGCGCGTGTGGGAAGCGCCCACGCCGACGTCGACGAACTCGACGACGACCCGCAACTTCGTCGAATTCGCGCGCCGCAATCGCAGCTTCGAGGCGTTATCGGCGGAGTCGTTGAGCACCGCCACCGTCAACATCGCGGGCACGCCGACGCGCCTCAACGGCCGTTACGTATCGTTCGATCACTTCAAGGTTTTTGGCATCCAGCCGCTGCTCGGCCGGACGTTCCTGCCCGAGGAGGACATGCCCGGCGCCGATCGCGTCCTGATCATCAGCCACGCCGCGTGGCAGCAATGGTTCGGCGGCGATCCGTCCATTCTGAGCCGCGAGATTCTGCTCGACGACGATCCGCACCGGATTATCGGCGTGTTGCCGCCTGGCGCGTTCGATCGCGATCGGGCCCGGCCGCAAGACGACGTGGCGAGCTTCTGGCGCTTGAATGCGTTTACCCGCGAAGAGCTCGCCAGCAGCAGCCATTGGCTCAACCCGATCGGCCGGTTGAAGCCCGGCGTCACGATCGAGCAGGCACGTGATGACATGCTCGCGGTTCGCGCTTCGATCAACGATCTCATTCCCGAGTGGAAGCGTGATTGGAGCGTCGCCCTCGAGCCTTACGACGTGCGGCTGATCGGCGATCGCCTGCGTCAATCCATCTACGTCGCGCTCGGCGCGGTGGTGCTGGTGCTGCTGATCGCGTGCGCCAACATCACCAACCTGCTCCTGGCCCGCGGCGCCGGCCGTGAGAAAGAGATCGCCGTGCGGGCGGCACTGGGCGCCAGCCGCGGCCGCATCGCAGCGCAGTTGCTCACCGAAAGTCTCGTCCTTGGCGCCGCCGGCGGCGCCGCCGGCGTGGCGCTGGCCGCGCTGCTCTTGCAGGCGGCGTTGCCGCTGTTGCCGCTGGCGATTCCGTATACCGCCGACATCACGCTCAACACCAGAGTGTTGCTGTTTGCGCTGGTCGCCGCACTCACGGTGTCGGGGCTGGTCGGCGTGATGCCGGCACTGCGGCTGTCGAATCGCTCGGCCGCGTCGGGGCTGCACGACGCGTCGCGCGGCGCCACCGCCGCGCACGATCGGGTGCGCCGCGCGCTGGTGGCCGCCGAAGTGGCGGTGTCGCTGATCCTGATCTGCGGGTCGGTCCTGCTCGTGAAGAGCCTGGCGCGCATGCAGCAGGTCGACATCGGCGTGCGCACGGCCAACGTCATCACGATGTCGGTCGACCTGTCGCGCGAACGCTATCCGTCACGGCCGCACCTGGCGGCGTTCTATCGCGAGGTGACCACGCGCCTCGAAGCGGCGCCCGGTATCGAAGCGGCGAGCGTATCAGGAGACATTCCGCTCGAAGGCACCGGGGGCGAGTTCCTGATGCTGCCGGGCAAAGACGAGCGCTTGCTCGTCAAGTTCAAGCGCGCCGACGGCGGCTACTTCAGGACCATGGGAATCCCCGTTATCGATGGCCGCCCCTTCACGGCCGACGATCATGCGGACGCGCCATTGGTGACGGTGATCAACGAAGCACTCGCCCGCCGCGTCGAAGCATTCTTCCGCATCAGCGTGAAGCCGGGCAGCGTCGTCGACCTGCCGCTGCTCGGCCAGGGGCAAGCGCGGCGCGTTCCGATGTTGATCGCCGGCATCGTCGGCAACGAGCGCATCCAGGGCGACCTGCGCGTCGAGCAGGACCCGGTCGCATACGTGCCGATCGCGCAGGCGCCGCGGTTGCAGGTCAAGCTGTCGGCGCGCACCGAACGGGATCCCCTTGCCGCGGTGCCGATGATCCGGCAGATCGTCGACGGCATCGACCCACTGCTCGCGCTCGCCGATATCCGCACGCTAGACCAGGTACATCAACGCAGCCTGTCGGGGCTGAAGGAGCCCGCGTGGTTGATTGCGATCTTCGCCGGCCTGTCGGTGTTGCTGGCGGCGCTGGGGCTCTACGGCGTGGTCTCGCACGGCGTGATGCAGAAGCGGCGCGAGATCGGCATCCGCATGGCCCTCGGGGCGCGCGCCAACGACGTCGTCTCGCTGGTGGTGCGCAACATCGTGATCACCGTTGCCGGCGGTCTTGTTGCCGGCCTGGCGGCGGCTGCGGCGCTGACGCGCGTGACCGCGAGCCTGTTGTTCGAAACATCGGCGCTCGATCCCGTGGCCTTCGTAATCGCGGCGGCGGTGATGACCAGCGTCGCGATCATGGCGGCATTGATTCCCGCCTCGCGGGCCACACGGGTCGACCCGACCACCGCCCTGCGCAGCGAATAGGCACACCCGTTGCATCGAGTTGGCCGAGGTGTTTCGATGGAATCACTAAAAAAGCACGGCGACCCGCTCGAGAACGAGCTCAGGGAAGAGCCGGCGCGCAATATCGATGAAGTGAAGAGCAACCAGCCCGGCAGCAAGGGCTGGCGTGAAGAGGACGATCAGCAAATCGTCCGCTCGGCTAGCCAAAAGCCCAATCCCAACCAGCCGAGCGAAGACCCGTCGATGCGGACCGAAGTTGATCCGAATCGGCCCTCCAACATGTAGCGCCTAGCGCCCTGGATTGCCGCCGCGGCCACGAGGCTGCGGCGGATTCTTCAACAGGCGATATTGCGCCACCGCGGCGTTGACCTTGAACTGAATTCCCATCCGCCCAATCTCGGCGGTGGCCTTCGTCGGATCGCCCGAGACGCCGGAATCCTTCGGACCGCCCCACGGCATCAACATGTTCTTGCGGATGCCCGCCGGCCGCACGTGCAGCATCTGCGCGGTGTCGCTGATGCCGGCGTGGCTGCCGATGATGTCGTCGCCGTAGCCGAACGCGGCGTCCATCCAGGCGCGATAGTGCTCGCGGCCTTCGTTGTAGTACGCGGTCAACGCATACACGCGCGTGGTGCCGCCTTTCCACTCCTCGTTGAGTTTGGTCGCCACCGCGGTCATGCCGTTCTGATTGCCGCCGCTGTCGCCGATGAACAGGATATCGGTCGCGCCGTGCGCCTTAAGGCTGCGCGCAATCGCGTCGAGCACGCTGTCATAGGCCGGCGACGGCAGCGAGATGGCGCCGAAGTTCTGGCGATCCGGGTCACCTTCGGGCACGTACTGCAGTGTCGGCGCGACCAGCGCGTTGCCGAGTTTGCGCGCCATCACGTTGGCGGCGTGCGTCACGGTGTAATTGTGCTTGCCGAGCACCATGTGGTAACCGTTCTTCTCGGTGCCGCCAATCGGCACGATGAACACCGTCTTGCCGGCCTTCATCGCATCGCGATTTTCCTCCCACGTCAATTCATCCATGAACACGGTGTCCGGCGCCTTCGTCGGCGTCTTGCTCGCCGGCGCCGTATTCATAGTCGGGCCCGCAGGCGTCGCCTGCGCGTTCTGGCCGCCGCGGTTGCCGCCGCCGCCACCCTGGCGCTGCTGTGTCGCCGCCACCGGCGGCTCGCCGCCGCTCGTCATGCGCTTGATCTGTGCCAGCGCGTTGTCGATCTTGATCTGCAGGAAGACCTTGCCAATCTCGGGTGTCGACTTCGCCGGATCGCCGCTGACGCCGTTGTTCGGATAATCGTTGCCGGTCAGGCGATCGCGTCGCACGTGCTTCGGCGCCACGAACAGCAATTCTGACGTGTCGAGCAGGTTCGCATGGCCGCCGATCTGATCGGCAGGAATCTTCATGTTCGCGGTGATCCACTTGTTCTGATCGTCATGCGACTTCGTATAGTAGTCGTCCACCCAGTGCGCCTTGGCCTCGCCTTTCCACAACTCGTTGAGACGCGTTGCCGCTTCACGCATGCCATTGCGGTTGCCGCCCGACTCGCCGAGGAAGTAGATGTTCTTGAAGCCGCCCGACTTCAGGCTGCGCCCCGCGTTGACGAGCAGCTCGATGAAACGATCTTCAGGCAGCGTGATCGTTCCCGGATACCGCATGTGGCCGGTCGGTGGATCCCAACCGCCTTCCGGCACATAGGTAACGACGGGCGCCACCAACGTCTTGCCCATCGCGCGCGCGATCTTGTCGGCGGCATATTCCATGACGAACTTGTGCTCGCCGTCGGCCATATGCGGCCCCTTCTGCTCGGTGCCCGCAGTGCCGACGATCACGTTGGTGGTGCCGCTGCCGACCAGGTCGCGCACTTCCGCCCACGTCAATTCTTCAATGAAGACGGTGTCTGGCGGCTTAGCCGCCGTCATGGTGGCGGGCGCATCGGCCGGCCGCTGCGCAGCGATCGTGATGGCCAGGGTTGGAACGGCTAAAACAGCCAGCAGTACGCGATTTCTCATGCGCTGAATAATAACGGAACCTGCTTCCCTTTTACGCGGGACGTAAAAGGGAAGCAGGTTCCCTTTCGTCGGAGGTTGCCTTTCGGAGGCAGCGCGACGGCGGGATTACGCGTTGGGTAAGCTGTTGGCCTTGAGCGTGGCGAGCAGCTGTTGCACCACGTCGGGGTCGATGGGCTTGGTCAAGTGCGCGTCGAAGCCGGCCTCGAGCGTGCGGGCGCGATCCTGGGCCTGGCCCCATCCCGTTTGCGCGATCATCAGGATCGATTGCCCCCACGGGCGCGCGCGGATGCGCTCGCATACTTCGTAACCGCTGAGCCTCGGCATGCCGAGGTCGAGCAGGATCGCGTCCGGCTGAAAGCGCTCGGCGGCGTCGAGCGCCTCGGCGCCGTCGTGCGCGGTCTCGACGAGATGCCCGGTCAATCGTAATAACAATGCCAGCGATTCAGCGCTATCGCGATTGTCGTCCACCACCAGCACCCGGCGGGATACCACCGGGCGCGACGCCGGTTCGGCGGGCGGCTCGATCGCGGCGGCACCGATCGAGACCACGGGCAAACGGACGATGAACTCACTGCCGCGGCCAACGCCGCTGCTGCGAGCCTCGACCTTGCCGTCGTGCAGCGTGACGATGCCGTGCACCAGTGCCAGGCCAAGCCCGAGGCCACCTTGCGATCGTTCGAGGGCCGGCGCCACCTGCGAGAATTTCTGGAACAGGCGCGGCAGGAACTCCGGTGGAATGCCGATGCCGTTGTCGCGGATAGCGACCTCCACCTCGGATTCAGTCGGCAGCGCCACGCTGACCACAATTTCGCCGCCGTTCTCGGTGTACTTGCAGGCGTTGTGCAGAA
>DASVFC010000309.1:0-2199 GCA_036380235.1 Vicinamibacterales bacterium | reverse complement strand
CCAGCAGGAACGGTTGGACCTCGAAGCGACGAGGCGCCGCCGGCGGCTTCTCGAATGTCAGGTGGCCGAACCGCGACACGAACCCCTGCGCGCCGCGCGGCGTCGCCACCCATCGGATCATCTCGGCGTTGTAGGTGATGTCGCGGCGAATGTTGAAACCCCACACGACCGCTTCGCCCGGCGTAATGCTGAACCGCAATTGCGAAAACGGAATGCGGAACTCCGCCGACCAGCCGTCTTCCTGGATCTGCGTGCGCACTGCCCAGACGGCGTCGTAATCGGTGCTCGAGCGCGTGTCGTCGAACCACATCATGTCGCCCTGCACCCCCGACGGGTTCGCGTCGAAGGTATACGCCGTCAGGTGATCGTGGCGCGGATCGAAGGTGATCTTGATCGAATCGCTGCGCGGAAACGTGTCCCGCCGTCCCAGTGCGGTGGTTACCTGGGCCGGGTTCTTCATGAAGTTCATCACCGCTACGTAAACCGAACGATCGTCGTACGCCACCTGCACCGACGTGCGCTCGGTCGGCGTCGCCATGTTATTGGGATCGTTCTGGACCATGTCGTCGATCAACTGCGCACGTTGCCAGACCTCGTCGCTCAACTCGCCGTCGATGCGCGGTGGCGTATCGGCAACGTAATGGGCGACGAGCTCCTTGCCGGCTTTCTCGGGAACAACTGGTTCGTTGATACGGGACCCGGACCGCTGCGCCGCCGCTGAGGAGGCGGCGAGGGCTGACAGCAAGAGTGCGATAACGCGCACGGCGAGCGGATGCGGCCTGGGCATTGACCCTCGGCTTTAGACACCGCGATTAGAAAGTTGGTTGGGCCTCAGCCGCCGGGCCCAGCGGCGTGGCCAGCGCCGGCAGCCTGGCTTGCCACCATTGGCGTGCCTGCTCGCTGTCCCAGCAGCCGGTCAGATTGTGCGCCACGATCCGGTCGAGGACGGCCTGCGCGTCTGGCGGCCTGGCGGCCGGATCCTTGCGTAGACATTCGAGCACCAGCGCGTCAACCTCCCGCGGCAGCGGCTTTCCCAGCCGGCTCGACGGCGGCATTGCATCGCTGTGCACGTGATCGATCAGCACCTGCATCTGGTTGCCGTCCTGGAACACGCGTGTGCCGGTCAGCAGGTAAAACGCCACGCAGCCCAGCGCATACACGTCGGCGCGCCGATCCACGTCATCGCGTCCGAGGATGATCTCCGGCGCCATATAGGCGGGCGTACCGATCAACTGCTGCGCGGTGAGCAGCGTCTCGGTCTTCGCCATAGACGGGTCGGCGCGGCGCGTTTGCACCAGTCCGAAATCGAGCACTTTCACGAAATCAAACTCGAGGCCCATACGACACACGAAGATGTTCGCGGGCTTGATGTCGCGATGCACCATGCCGCGCGCGTGCGCTTCGGCAAGCGAGTGGCACGCCTGCCGCAGCAAATACATCACGCGCTCATGCGGCAGCGGACCGAAGTCCTTTACCAGCGATTCGAGATCGCGGCCATCAAGCAGCTCCATCACGTAATAAAAGCTGCCATCGTCGGCGGTGCCGAAGTCGAACAGGCGGATGGAATGCTGCGACTGCAGCAAGGCCGTGGCCTGCGCCTCGCGCGCGAAGCGTCGCAGCTGCGCCTGCGCCGCCGCCTCGGTATCGCCCAGGGCTTCGTGCTTCACGAGCTTCACCGCCGCATCGCGCGCCAGCAGACGGTGACGCGCCCGCCATACCGCGCCCATTCCGCCGGCGCCGAGCTGCTCGATCAATTCGTAGCTGCCAAGCGCGCGGGCCTCTTTGATCTGGCGGCCGAGTCGCTGAAACATCGCCGACGGCAGCGTGGCGACCGTCGCCCAGATGAAATTTGGCAGATAGAGCACGGCGATCGTGGCCGGCGGCGGCACCGGCCGGCCGGCGGCGCCCATCAGCATCATCCCCACCGGCCCCATCGACGCGGCGACGAGCGATCCGGTCAGCGTGCGGCGCGGTGTCGTCGGCATGATCATCGCCGAGGTCAGGATCAGAATCGCGATCCACGACGGATGGCCAATCGCGTGCGCCGCCATCTCCAGGTTGGTCAGCTCGAGGGCGGTAATGAGCAGCGCGTTGAACAGCATCACCCAGATGCCCGCAGTGCATTGGGCGTGCGGCATGACGTGCGCGTAGCGCAGGTAAAGAAAGACGCCGAACATCACGACCGCCGCGATCGACTCG
>DASVFC010000308.1:0-7616 GCA_036380235.1 Vicinamibacterales bacterium | reverse complement strand
CCTCCTGCATAACCACCAGATGCCGGAGCTGGCGCGCAAGCTGGGCCTGACCATCGAGGAACTCAAGCACCACGTCGAGATCATCCAGCACCTGGATCCGAAGCCGGGCAGCCGCTTTAACCCGCAGCCCTCGCAGTACGTGATCCCCGACGTCTACATCATCAAGGTCGAGGATCAATACGTCGCGGTGTTGAACGAAGACGGCCTGCCGCAGCTGCGCATCAGTCCGACGTATCGCCGGCTGCTCGACAAGGGCGCCGCCGAAAACAACGACGAGACGCGCGCCTACGTGAAAGACAAGTTCCGTTCGGCGTTGTGGCTGATCAAGTCGGTGGAGCAGCGGCAGAAGACCATCCACAAGGTGGCCACGAGCATCTGCAACTTCCAGCGCGACTTCCTCGATCACGGCATCGAGCATTTGCGGCCGCTGGTATTGCGCGACGTCGCCAATGACATCGGCATGCACGAATCCACCGTCAGCCGCGTCGTCACCAACAAGTACATGCACACGCCGCAAGGCGTGTTCGAGATGAAGTACTTCTTCCATAGCGGCATCAGCAGCTCCTATGGCGACGCGGTGTCGTCGGTGACGATCAAGAACCGCATCAAGAAGATCATCGAAGGCGAAGACCCAAAGAAGCCGCTGAGCGATTCGAAGATCGTCAACATCCTCCAGCGCGAGGGGCTGATGCTGGCGCGGCGCACCATCGCCAAGTACCGCGAAGAGCTGAAGATCCCGACGTCGAATCAGCGCAAGGTACTGTTCTAGCTGTATGACTCCGGCCGTGACCGTTCGCGGGCTGCTCGATGCGCGACCCGAGTCGGTAGGCCTGTCGATCGACCTGCTCGCGGGCGCCAACGGCCTCGAACGCCAGATCACCAGCCCCTATATCCAGAAGACCGGCCTGGCCCTCGCCGGCTTCCACGAATACCTCCAGCCAGGGCGAATCCTGCTGTTCGGTGAAAGCGAAGTGCGCTTTCTCGAGAGCCTCGATGCGGCCGCGCGCCGGCAGGCGCTCGCCAAGTGCTTCAACGCCGAACTGCCATGCCTGTTGGTCACCGGCGGCGCCGAGATTCCACCTGAAGTGGTCACCGAGGGCGACCGCGCTGGGGTCCCCGTGCTGCGCACGCCGGTGCCGACCGCGGCCGCGATCGGCAAGCTCACCGCCATGCTCGAAGATCGCCTCGCGCATCGCGAGGTGATTCACGGCGTGCTGGTCGACATTCTCGGCCTCGGCGTACTGATCGTCGGTGAAAGCGGCATCGGTAAGAGCGAATGCGCGCTCGATCTCGTGGTGCGTGGCCATCGCCTCGTCGCCGACGACACGGTCGAAGTACGGCGCCGCTCCGAATCGATCGTGATCGGATCTTGCCCGGAGATCACGCGCCACCACATGGAAGTGCGAGGCCTGGGCCTGATCAACATCCGCGACCTGTTTGGCGTCGCCTCGACGCGGACGTCGAAGCGGGTCGAGCTGGTGGTGCATCTCGAGCGCTGGGACGAGAACCGCGAATACGATCGCCTCGGCCTCGACGACGCGTGGTACGACCTGATCGGGTTGAAGGTGCCGCTGATCAAGATGCCGGTCGCGACCGGACGCAACCTGGCGATCCTCGTCGAGGTCGCGGCTCGCAACCAGTTGTTGCGTATGCGCGGGATCAACGCGGCGCGCGAACTGGTGGCGCGTCTCGATGCCAGCCTGGTGAGCCCCTTGGGCGACACCGGTGAGCCCCACGAGTCACCAGCCGAAGACGAGGAATTGGCGTGAGTAAACGGCGTGCCGACACGTCATGGGCTCGCTTCATCGTCCTGACGGGATTATCGGGTTCGGGTAAGTCACAGGCCATCCGCGCGCTCGAGGATCTCGGTTATTACTGCGTCGACAATCTGCCGGTGACGTTGCTGCCGGTGATGGCGGAGCTCGCCGAACGGCAGACGGAGCACCATCGCGTCGCGGTGGTCATCGACGTCCGCGAGCCGCGCTTCGTCAGCGACTTCCCGCGCGTCTATCGCCGCCTCAAGACCAACAAGCACCTGGCACCGCGGATGATCTTCCTCGAGGCCGGACACGACGAGCTGGTGCGACGATTCAGCGAAACGCGTCGGCCGCATCCGCTCGCACCGGACCGTCCCGTGACCGAAGGCCTCGCCGAAGAGCGCCAGTCGCTGCGCCAGATCCGCGGCATGGCCGACAAGGTCATCGACACCTCGAAATTGAACGTGCACGAGCTGCGACAGCAGCTCCGCGAGCTGGTCAGCGGACACCGGCAAGCGTCGAAGCTGCTCGTTAACGTTGTCAGTTTCGGGTTCCAGAACGGGCCGCCCGCAGAGGCGGATCTGATGTTCGACATGCGGTTCCTGAAGAACCCGCACTGGGTTCCGGCCCTGCGGCCAAAAACCGGCCGCGACGCCGCCGTAGCGGCGTATATTCGACGTCAGCCCACCGCGCGATCGGCGATCAAGAAGATCACCTCGCTGCTGCGCTGGATGGTGCCGTTGTATATCCAGGAAGGGAAGAGCTATCTCACGATCGCGATCGGCTGCACCGGCGGCCGGCATCGCTCTGTGTACATCGCTGAGACGCTGAAGCGGGAGCTGTCGGACCTGAAGGGCGTCATGGTGAAGGTCTCGCATCGCGACCTGATGAAGAAACGATGATTGGCGTCGTTGTCGTCACCCACGGCCAGCTGGCCACTGAACTCGTGCACGCCGCCGAGACAATCGTCGGCGACCTGCCCAACTTCTACGCCGTTTCGATTGGCTGGCATGAAGACGTCCAGGATGCGCGCGAGGCGATCGCGGCGGCGATCGATCGCGTCAGGCAGCCGGGCGGCGTGTTACTGGCCACCGACATGTTCGGCGGCACGCCATCGAACCTTGGCATCACCTTCCTCGAGCAAGACAAGATCGAAATCGTCACCGGCGTCAATTTGCCCATGCTGATCAAGGCGGCCGGCATGAAAGAGCCGGCGTCGCTCATCGAAGTGGCGCGGGCGCTGCGCGAACACGGGCGCAACGCCATCTGGGTCGCCTCCGATCTGCTGAAGGGCACCACCAGTCCTTCAGAGCCGAGCGCATGATGACCAAGGAATGCGTCATTCGTAATCGGCTTGGTTTGCACGCCAGGGCGGCAGCGAAGTTCGTGCACACCGCAACCCGATTCACCTCACACATCCGCGTCAGCCGCGAGGGCCGGACGATGGACGGCAAGAGCATCATGGGCATCCTGCTGCTGGCCGCCGGCGCCGGCACCACGGTCGCGATCACCGCCGATGGCGTCGATGAAGCCGACGCGGTTGAGGCGCTGTGCCGCCTGGTTGAAGGCGGTTTCGGGGAAGAATTGTGGACCGCCTGACCGGCATCGGTGTTTCGCCCGGCGTGGCCGTCGGCCGCGCCGTGATCCTGACGCAGCGCACCGAGGTGATGCGATTCCCGATCCCGCCGGAGCGCGTCGACAGGGAAGTGCAGGCCCTGCAGCGCGCGCGCGAAGAGTCCAAGCAACAGCTGCACGACATCCGCGAGCGCGTGGCGCAGGGACCGGCGAGCGAACTGGCGGCGCTGTTCGATGCCCAGGTGCTGATGCTCGACGACCAGATGCTGGTCGGGCGCGCCGAGACCATCATCCGCACCGAGCGCGTCAACGCGGCGTGGGCGGTGCATCGAGCCTACGAAGAGCTGTATCAGCTGTTCAGCGCGATGGAAGACCCGTACCTGCGCGAACGCGACAACGACGTCGCCGACGTCGCCGGACGGTTACGCATGAACCTGCGTCATGGCGCGCGCGGTCCGCGGGAGTTGCTCAGCCAGCTCGATGGCCCGTCGATCCTGATCGCCGACGAGCTCACGGCGTCGGTCGCGGCACAGCTCGACTGGTCACGAGTGCAGGCGTTTGCCACCGACGCCGGCAGCCGCACATATCACACTGCCATCCTGGCCCGCTCGCTCAAGGTGCCGGCGATTGTCGGCCTGCATGACGCGTCCGTTCGCATCTCCGCCGGCACGCCGTTAATTCTCGACGGCACCACCGGCGAGCTCGTTGTCGCGCCGGCGCCCGAGATGATCGACGATGCGCAACGCCGGGCGGCGCGGCCGCGGCGGCGCGCGGCGGCGGGCGACAGCGGGCCGGTGTCGACCACCGACGGCGTTCGCATTCGCCTCGAAGCCAACATCGAGCTGCTCGAAGATCTCGAGTTCATCAACGAGCACGGGGCGGAAGGCGTCGGTTTGTATCGATCGGAATTCATGCTGTCTGGCCGTCCGCTCGAAAGCGTGACCGAGGACGAACAGTACGCGCTCTATCGCAGCCTGATAGAACAGGTCTATCCGCGGCCGGTGACGATCCGCACGTTCGATCTCGACGAGCGGCAGGTCGGCCGCAACGTCCCGCGGCCTGAACGGCGTCGCACGCGTCCGGGACTGCGCGGACTGCGGCTTGGTCTCGCCCACCCCGAGCTGCTGCGCACGCAGCTGCGCGCGCTGGTTCGCGCCTCGGCGCATGGTCCGCTCCGCGTGATGTTTCCGTTCGTGACGGCAGTTGAAGAGGTGCGGCAGGCAAGAGCGATGATGACCGACATCGGCCCGCATCAGATCAAAGTTGGCGCGATGATCGAGGTGCCATCCGCGGCGCTGGCCGCCGATCTGCTGGCGCCGGACGTGGACTTCTTCACCATCGGCACCAACGATCTGATCCAGTACTGCCTCGCCGTCGATCGCACCGACGATCGGGTGTCGGATTTGTACGAACCGTTACATCCAGCAGTGCTGCGGCTGATTCGCCTGGTCCGCCGCGCCGCGGCTCGGCATCGAATTCCGGTGTCGCTGTGCGGCGAGATGGCCTCCGACCCGGCGTTGGTCGGCCTGCTGGTCGGCCTCGGCCTGACCGAGTTCAGCATGACGCCGGCCGCGATCCCGATCATCCGGCAGGTGATACAGGAGCTGAGTGCGGCCGACGCGCGCCGGCTGGCCAGTCACGCGCTGCGGCTGCCGACTGCCGCCGAGATCGAGCAGTATCTCTTCGACGCGCTGGCCGCGTCGGCCTTTCAAAGGAGCCCGTCGTCTTGAGCGAACCGTTGCACCGCGTGGAAAAACCGTGGGGATACGAACTGTGGTGGGCGCGCACCGACCGCTATGTCGGCAAGCAGATCCACATCAACAAGGGCCACGCCTTGAGCCTGCAGTACCACAACAAGAAGGATGAAACGATCTTCGTGTGGTCCGGAAAGATCCTGTTCGAGCAGGAAATCGACGGCCGGCTGGTAGGGAAGGAGATGGGGCCAGGCGATGCGGTGCACGTGACGCCGCCGACGGTCCACCGCATGACCGCGATCGAAGATACCGACGTCTTTGAAGTGTCGACGCCCGAAACGGACGATGTGGTGAGACTCGAGGACCGGTACGGGCGGCGCTGACGAAGGCAGATTTTAGAAGGGAGATTGCAGATTTATTTGACGATTGAACTGTAATCTCGCATTAAATCTGCAATCTCAAATCTCACATCTGCAATCTCAAATCTGCAATCTCACATCTGCAATCTAGAAGGGAATGTCGTCGTCGGTGACAGGCGCGGCTTCGCGCATCGGATCCTGGTAAGCGCCGCTGTCGCCGCGATCGGTCTGGCGATCACCGCCGCGGCCGCCGCCGCCGAGCAGGACGATCTTGTCGGCCTTGACCTCGGTGGTGTAGTGCTTCTGCCCGTCCTTCTCCCATTGCCGCGTCTGCAACCGGCCTTCGAGGTAGATCTGCTTGCCCTTCACCAGGTACGGCTGCAGTGAATCGGCCGCCTTGCCCCACAGTACGATGCGGTGCCACTCGGTCTGTTCCTTCTTTTCCCCTTCCCTCGACGTCCAGTTTTCGGTGGTGGCGATGCTGAAGCTGGCCACCGATTGACCGCCCGGCGTGACCCGCACCTCGGCATCCTTGCCGAGATTGCCCACCAGAATCACCTTGTTCACACTGCCCATGTCACGTCACCTTTCGTGCCTGATCGCTCTTCGATCGCCCAGCTGTGGTTAACCGCGCGGCTTGCCGCGACTCAGCCGATCCAACTGCTGCTTCGCGAGTCTCGCCAGATCCGTTTCGGGGAATTGCTTCATCAGAGTTTCGAACGATTCGCGAGCGCGATCAACCTGGCCCATCTCGCTGAAGACCAGACCGCGTTTGTAATACGCGTCGGGCACGCGATCGCCTTTTGGATAGTTCGAGATCACGCGATTATACGCGTCGACGGCCTCGGCCGGCTTGTTATCGCGCTGCCGGCACTCGCCGATGTAGAACTGCGCGTCGTCGGCGAGATCGTTGCGGCCGAACCCCCGCAGGTAGGTTTCGAAGCCTTCGATGCACAGCGCCCACTGGCCGACAGTGAAATCCGCCAGCGCCGTATCGAACAGCCGCTGTGGCGACATGCCGGGAGCGAGCGTCACTGGCGGCGCCGCCGGCGGTGTCATCACGGCGCCGGACGGAGGCGCGCCGCCGGGCGACATCGGCACTGGCGCCGAGGGATCGAGGGGCGGAACACCGGTCGGAAATTGCGGAATGGCCAGCCGCAAGGCTTCCACTTCCTGCGACAGGCTCGTGATGCGCACCGTGTTCTCGTCAATGCGCTCGCGAACGATCCGCAGATCGGTACCGAATTGATCGACGGCGAGCTTCTGATCGGCGAATGACTTTCGCGTCGCCGCCGCCTGCTCGTCAACGCGCGAGTTGATCGCCTTGAGGGTGGTGCTCAGCTGCTCGACCGCGGAGAGCAGTTGCTGCTGCAACTGCTGCGTCTGTTCCTGCAGCATGCGGATGTCGGCCATCATCTGCATTTCGCGGCGCGATTGCGCGACGGCCGGGCTGGCCGACGCCACCAGCATCATCAACCCCAGCCCACACGCACCAAGTTCCTTCTTCATAGGCCGATCTTACTTCGCGGTAATCACGAAATGCGCGCGGCGATTCTTCGCCCACGCGTTATCGTCGTGGCCCGGATCGAAGGGGAACTCCTTGCCGTAGCTCACCGTTTTCACCTTGTCGGCGGGGACGCCGAGCGAGACGAGGTAGTTCTTGGCCGCGAGCGCGCGGCGCTCGCCGAGGGCCAGGTTGTATTCCGCGGTGCCGCGCTCGTCGCAGTGCCCCTCGATGGTGATTTGCCACGCCGGGTACTTCTTCATGATCGCGGCGTTTTCCTGCAGCAGGCGCTGGCCGTCGGCATCGACGTCGGAACTGTCGAGCGCGAAGAACAGCGGCTTGAGCGGGGAATCGCGATTGAGGTCGTCGAGCGACTTCCCGGCGATGGCGTCTTCGGCAATCGGCTCCGGTGGCACCACCACCGGCTCACTCACCGGTTGCGGCGGCGGCGGCGGCACCCCGCCTCCGGTGGTGTCTGTCGCCGCTGGCGGCGGCATCGGCCTGGCGATCGGCGGCTGCTTCTTCGCACACGCGCTAATCGTCAGTGTGATCAGCACGGCAAAGATCATGAGTCTCTGTTTTCTCATCGCTTCCTCTCTCGAACCCTCAAACGCTCTAGAACCCAAACCCAGAACCCGGAACCCAACCCTTGGAACCTGTCGAACCTTTGGAACCGCTTGTCGCTATTGCGACCAGTTCGGCGTCGTGTTGTTGCCATCCCTGGTGA
>DASVFC010000307.1:0-4424 GCA_036380235.1 Vicinamibacterales bacterium | reverse complement strand
GCGAACTTGCTCGCCGCCGGCGTGAACTTCACCGGATAGAAGCTCACGCCCGGCATCCGCCGCGCGTTGAGCGCGTCGGCCAGCGCGGGGCCGTTGATCCACGGCGCGCCGATCTGCTCGAACGGTTGATCGGTACCGCGGCCGACCGAGATGTTCGAGTATTCAATGGCGCCGATGCCGGGATAAAGCGTGGCCTGGTTCAGGTTTCGCATGTTCGGCGACGGGTTGATCCAGGCCAGCCCGGTTTCGTCGAACCACTGATCGCGCGACCAGTTCTCCATCGCGATCACCGTCAGATCGGCGTTGATGTTGTTCTGCTCGTTATAGAGCCTCGCCAACTCCCCCATCGTCATGCCGTGGCGAATCGGCATCGGCAGGTAAGCGATGAACGTATTCGGCGACTCGCCCTGACCTGGCACGCGTGACAGCAGACCTTCGATTTGCCAGCCGTTAATCGGATTTGGTCGATCGAGAACCACAACGGCGATCTGCTTCTTTGCCGCCTCCTCCATCGCATAGCCCATCGCGAGTTGATACGTGTAGAAGCGAGCGCCGATGTCCTGCAGGTCGATGACCAGCGTATCGATGCCGTTGAGGGAGCCTTCGAGCGGCCGCCCGGTACCGCCCTTGTAAAACAGCGAATGGATTGGGAGACCTGTCTTCTCGTCCTTCTCTGCCGGTACGTCAGCATCGAGCACGCCGCGAATGCCGTGCTCGGGACTGAAGAGCGATACCAACGTCACGCCAGGCGCCTTGTGCAGCAGATCGATCGTCGCCACGCCGTCGCGCGACTTGCCCGTGTGGTTTGTGATCAGTCCGATGCGCTTGCCGCGAAGTTGCTTGAAGTTGTCGCGCACCAGGACGTCGACACCCGAATTCACCAAGGATCCTGAACGCGGGTTCGACGAAGGTTCAGGACGCAGGTTCGACGGAGGTTCCGTCCGAAGGTTCGACGGAGGTTCCGCACGAAGGTTCGACGGAGGTTCTGCACGAAGGTTCGAGGTTCGGGTCGGGGCACCGCTGATGACGGCGGCGGCCACAGTGGCCACTCGACTGCGCAGCGGTGTGACGTCGCCGGTGGCGTCGGGATGGACGCGGTTAGACAAAAAGACTACCCAGCCGCCGGAAGTTGGATCGACCCAGATGCTCGTTCCCGTGAACCCGGTGTGGCCAAACGATCCGATTGGAAACAGATCGCCCCTGTTGCTCGAGAACTGCGTATCGATGTCCCATCCGAACCCGCGCACCGCCCGCATTGCCGCCGGCGTCTGCGGCGAGGTCATGGCCCGCACGCTGGCGGCGCTCAACACCCGCACACCCTCCAGCTGACCGCCGTTGATCAGCATGCGAACGAAACGCTGCAGGTCCCGCGCCGTGCTGAACAAGCCCGCATGGCCGGCGACGCCGCCCATGCGACGTGCGGTCGGATCGTGCACGACGCCGCGAAGCGGTGGCGCGTCGGGACGCTTGCACGGGGTGCCGGGATCCGGTCCCGCGCATCGTTCCGTCGGCGCAATTCGGGCGAGCAACGACGGCGGCGGGTTGAAGCCCGTCTCTTTCATGCCGAGCGGATCGAACAGCACGCGTTTTAGATACGCGTCGAGCGATTCACCGCTTATGCGCGAGACGATGTGTCCGAGCAGGAAGAAGTTGATGTCGCTATAGACGAACGTTTCGTTCGGCGCCGCTGTTGGTACTTCGTCTTTCGCCAGCTCGATAGCCGTCTCGTACCCTGTCCAGGGATGAAGATCGACATCGGGCCGCAACCCGGAGACATGGGTCAGCAGATGCCGAATCGTGATGTTGCCCTTGCCATACCGCTCGAATCCGGGAATGTGTGACGCCACCGGGTCGTTTAGCCGCAGCCGTCCGTCCTCAATCAGCGTCATCACGGCCGTGGTCGTGGCCACGACCTTCGTCAACGACGCGACGTCGAAAACAGTATCAATGGACATCGGTTCCATCGCGGGAACCAGCGCGCGGGCGCCAAACGCCTTCTCGTAAAGCGTTCGATCACCCTGGCCGACCACGACAACGGCGCCGGGTGTTTGCCTGGCGGCGATTGCCGAGTTGACCAGATCGTCAATCCGGGCCAATTGCGGCCCTTCGAGTCGGTTTTTGTCGGCCCCCTGAGCCGGCAAAACCTCGCTCAGGGTGGCGGCCAGGCAAAGGGCCAGCGCCGCCACGGCAAGTGGCGTTCGGTGCATGGGCTTAATATACTGAGTCGTTGCAGATCTCTCATCGAGGAGTACAGGTAATGCGTGATTCGAAGAAGTTCCTTTCCGCGGCGGCTCTAGTGGCGGCGCTCGTCGTGGCGGCAGCGCCGGCGATGGCGCAGACCGGCCGCATCGGCGGCACCATCAAGGACCAAAACAACCAGCCCTTGAAGGGGGCCACGGTCACGGCGGAAAACCCGAATGCGTCGCCGTCATCGTTCACCGCCACCACCGACGACCGCGGCCGGTACTCGATCATCGGCCTCCGCACCGGGACGTGGAAGATCACGGCCTCGGCGCCCGGCTTTGCGCCCTCTTCCGGCAGCGTGCCGGTACGCACCATCGGCGCGCCGATGCCGCCGGTTGATTTCGTGCTCGCACCCGGCGCGTCCGGCCCCGCCGGCGCTCTCGCGGGCGTCAATACCAAGGAGTTGCAGGGCGAACTGCAGAAGGCCATGGACATGGCCAACGCCGGCCAGCACGACGCCGCGATTGCCGCCTACCAGGCAATCCTGGCCAAGACCCCGGCCTTGACGATGATTAACGGCCAGATCGCCGTCGTCCAGCGCATGAAGAAGGACTACGACGGCGCCATCGCCTCCTACCAGAAGGTCATTGAGGCCGACCCGAACAACGATCGCGCAAAGATCGACATCGGCATGACCTATCTCGAGAAGGGCGATTTCGCTAACGCCGAAAAGTCGCTGCTCGAAGTGGCGACCTCGGTGAACGCCAATCGCGAAGTCTTCTACAACCTTGGTGAAGTGAAGTTCGCGAAGGGTGAGACGGACGAAGCGGTGAAGTATTACCAGCGCGCCATCGACATGGACGCCAACTGGGGCAAACCGCTGTTCAAGCTTGGCCTGGCCCGGCTGCAGAAGGCCGACACCGCCGGGGCGATCGAATACATGAACAAGGTGATTGCCGCGGAACCGAATTCAGCGGAAGCCGCGCAGGCGAAGGCACTGATCGAGCAGCTGAAGAAGGGCTAGCGTCCTACTCAATGCTCATTGCTTGCGTTTCTCCGCTTCCGCAATGAGCTGATCGATGTTCGGGTAAGAAGGCTCGATTGATCGGGCCTTCTTCCACATTTCCACCGCCTCCGCGAACTTCCCTTCCCGCGCAGACAGCACGCCCTTCACCACCCACGGAAACGCGTAGTTCGGTTCCACTGTCGTCGCTTTGTTGAGCGCATCGCGCGCGACGATGGTATTGCCGCGCTCGGCTTCGAGCCAGCCCTTGGCGGCGTGATTAGACGCCACGTCCGGGAACGTGTCGAGACTGAGAACGTACTCGTCTTGCGCCTTCTTGAGCGCTTCTCCCGCGGGTCCCGGCAATTCGACGATACCGAACGCCACGAGGACTTCGGCCGCCTTGGTGCGCACCACGCGCGTCTTGTCGACCAGCCGCGCGAGCACCGGACCGAGCGCGCGCTCGCGATCGCCGATCGTTCCCAATGCCTTCAACGCCGCTGCGCGCACAATCGGCTCGGGATCATCGGCGGCGCCAATCAAACTGTTGACGATCGCGGGCGACACCTCGACGGCGGTTCCACGAGGGTTCGACGAAGGTTCACGGCGAAGGTTCGACGATGGTTCACGACGAAGGTTCGACGATGGTTCACGACGGAGGTTCGTGTCGCCGAAAGACGTTTGAGACATCGATGTGCTGCGCGCGGAGACGCCAGAGCGCGATTCGGCGACGAGCCGGGCGATGTATTCCGCGGCACTCGCGCGCACCAGCAGCCCTTGCGAACGATCCACTGCCAGCCTCGCGAGCGCCGGCAATATCGCCGTATCGCCCGAGCCGGCTCGATACATCGTGTCTGCGAGCGAAGATGCTTTCGCGCGGCGATCCTTGTCGCCCCACCACGCGTCCATCTGTCTTGCCGCCCACTCCGGCGATCGATTGTCGTGACACGTGGTGCACGCATTCGGGATGCCGAACTGCGCCGTGTTCTCCGGCACCGGTGGCTGGAACGTGTGATCGCGGCGGCGAATCAGCAATCGCCAATTCACATCGCTCATGTGGCAATTGATGCAGCGTGAGCCCGCTGAGTCGGCCTTGTGAAAAGTGTGGGCCTCCAATGCGGCTCCCGTGAGGGTTATGGGCTTGGGGCTTGGGGCTTGGGGCTTGGTCGTGGCATGACATTGGGTGCACAACTGGTCGCCGTTGCGTCCCTGGTTGATATTCACCTTCAGTGAGAAC
>DASVFC010000306.1:0-4081 GCA_036380235.1 Vicinamibacterales bacterium | reverse complement strand
TGCCGAGAACGCGCAGCAGCGTCTCGGGATGCGAGGTGCCGGCACCCACCTCGAGGTCGAGCGGCTGTTGAATCAGGCAGCCTTGCGCCGACCAGTAATGCTGCAGTTTGAGAATCAGATCCTGGAACGTCACGTTATGAACGCCGCAGTTCGTTCAACACACGAACGGACCGGGGTTCCCTCTCGAGATGCATCGCAATCAGCTTCCGATGAACCAGTTCAATCTCTTTCAACACGTTGATCGAGGCGCCAAGCGACGCCACTTCGCACGGCCCCACCCTGCGGACACCGTCCAGGAACGTCGCCGCTCCGCTCGACAGCGACAGGTCGGCCGGATAGACGCCCTGCAACCGCAACAGCCAGCACTCGAAGTACCGCGCCAGCGCGTCAGCCGGCACGCCCGACACCAGCGCCTCGAGCGCGGAGGTGCCGAGGCGAAACAGCCGCTCATCAACGTCGGCCTCCGCCGCCCACTCGTCGATCAACTCCGCAAAGTAGTGGCTGTAGCCGAGCGCTTCGGGGCTGGCAGCTACGAGCGGCGACCGCACCGGCTCCGCATAGTTCAGTCCCACCAGCTCGCGCTGCTCCTTCTCGAAGTACGACACCCGCACCTCGGTGAGCGGCTCGAGCGCGGCGCCAAACCGCTTGCGCGACTTCCTCGCGTTATGGGCAACCCCCCGCTTCTTGCCACGGTCCCGCGTCAGGAACACGACGATGCGGTCGGCTTCACCCAGCTTGTAGGTGCGAAGAACGAGGGCTTCTGCCGTATAGAGCGGCATCTATCTTACTAGGTACGGGAGGAACACCGTGGCGAGGCCGAGGAACGCCGCAAACCCCACCACGTCGGTGAAGGTGGTGATGAATACCGATGAGCCGAGCGCGGGATCGACCTTCAACGCCTTCAGGCCCAGCGGCACCAGCGTCCCCGCGGTCGCGGCGACGAAAAGGTTCACCAGCATCGCCATGCCGAGCACCAGCCCGAGCATCGGATCCTGCTTGGTGACCATGCACACGGCGGCCGCAACCACGCCCAGCACCAAGCCATTGCCCAATCCGATCGCGGTCTCCTTGGCGAGCGCCTTGCGCGCGCTCGCAAACGACACCTCGCCGAGCGCCAGCCCACGCACAATCACGGTCAGGGTCTGGGTGGCGGCGTTGCCGCCCATGCCCGCCACAATCGGCATGAATACCGCCAGCGCTGTCACCTGCTGAATGGTGCCCTCGAACATCGCCACCACCGACGCGGCCACGAACGCCGTCACCAGGTTGATGCCAAGCCATGGCAATCGCTTGCGCAGCGACTCGTACACCGGGGTCTCGATGCGCTCATCCCCCGACACACCAGCCAGGCGCAACAGGTCTTCGGCGGCTTCGTCCTTGATGACGTCAATCACGTCATCGACGGTGACGATGCCGACCAGCTTGTTCTCTTCGTCAACCACCGGCACCGCGAGCAGGTTGTAAGACGCCACCTGCCGTGCCACTTCTTCCTGGTCGGTATCGACGCGAACGCTGGTGACCTCCGGCGTCATGATCCGCTTGAGCGGCGTCTCGGGAGACACCAGCAACAAGCGCCGCAACGACGTCACACCCACCAGGTGCCGCCGCGCATCCACGACGTAGAGATAAAACACCATCTCCACATCCCGCGAACTCTGCAACGCCGTGATCGCTTCACCAACCGTCAGGTCCTCGCTCAACGCGAACACCTGCGGGTTCATGATGCGGCCGGCCGTCTGCTCGCCGTATTCGAGCAGGCTTTCGACCTGGCCCGACTCGCGGCGGCGCATCAGCTCGAGGACTTCGCTCGACAACTCCTCCGGCAAATAATCGATCAACGCCGCCGCATCGTCTGATGGGATTTCCTGCAACAACTTGGCAATTTCTTCAGCGGATCGCCCGGTCAGTAGTTTGGCGCCCTCTTCGGGCCCCATTTCGCTGACGGTTTCCATGGCCAGGCGGCCACTGCGGTCGACGAGAAGTGAAAAAACTGCCTGCCGCTCGGTGTCGAGGAGTGAGCCAAACACCTGCGCAAGGTCCGCGGGATGCTGTTTTTGCAGCAGGTTGAGGAGATTTGCCGTGGCGCCAATGCGGAGAAGCCGCTTGACGGAGTCGAGCACGACGTCGATTCTGCGCTGCGGTGCCATGGCGATCAGGCAATTTTAGCGCAGTTACTTCCTTCTTCTTGACGGTAATCCAAGAGAATCAAGGGTTCGTTCGTCCTCGCGCCAGCCCTCTTTGACCTTCACATGCAAGTCGAGAAAGACCTTCGCATCGAAGAACGCTTCGAGCTCCTTGCGGGCCGCGGTGCCGATGGATTTGATCATCGCGCCGCCCCTGCCGACGATGATTGGTTTCTGCGTCTCACGCTCGACCAGGATGGTGCAATACAGGCGCATCAGCCCCTTGGCGTCGGCCTCGTCGAACTTGTCGACAACGACGGCGGTGGAGAACGGCAGCTCGTCGCGGGTTTGTTGCAGCACCTGTTCGCGCACCAGTTCGGCGACGAAAAATCGCTCGGGCTGGTCGGTCAGGTAATCATCCGGGTAAATCGGATCACCTTCTGGCAGGTGCTTGAGCAGCACCTCCTCAAGTCGTTCCACGTTCTCGCCGGTCAGCGCCGACACCGGCACGAGCTCTTCGAACCCTTCCTTCTCGTATTCGACCAGTCGCGGCAGCAGTTGCGGCTTGTCGATCGCATCGACCTTGTTCAGCACCAATACCCGCGGCGTGGTTGATCGTTTGATGACGTCGAGCAGGAACCGATCGCCGCCGCCGCCGGGCTCGCTGGCATCGACCACCAGGGCCACCAGATCGACTTCTTTCAACGTATCGAGCGCCGCGTCAACCATGCGGACGTTCAGCCGGTGCAGCGGCTTGTGCACACCCGGCGTATCGACGTAGACGACCTGACCCGCAATGTCCGAACCTGTGGGCCCGCTGTAGTTCCTGACGCCGACGATGCGATTGCGCGTGGTTTGCGGCTTGTCGGAGACGATCGCCAGCTTCTGCTGGACCAGGCGGTTCAGCAGCGTCGACTTGCCGGCGTTGGGACGGCCGACCAGCGCCACGAATCCGGACTTCATGCCTGCGGTTCGGGCTGAGGCGCTGCCACGGGCTCGAGGCGGCTCATCCGCACGCGCGTGATACGGCGCTTCTGCGTGTCGACGATCTCGACGTCGAGGCCGTCCACTTCGAAGTGCTCGCCAATCTGCGGCACGCGGCCGATCTTCGACATCAGGAATCCGCCGACAGTCTCGAAGCCGTGGCCGTCAACCGTTACCTTCATCAGGCCCGCCATTTCGTCGACGTGAGCGCTGCCGGCGAACTGGAACTTGCCGTTGCCTTCGTCGACGATGCGTTCGATCTCGACGTCGTATTCGTCGCGGATTTCGCCGACGATCTCTTCTAGCAGATCTTCGACGGTGACCAGGCCGGCAGTGCCGCCGTACTCGTCGACCACGATTGCGATCTGTACCCGGCGGCGCTGGAATTCCTTCAGCAGATCCGGCACCCGCTTGGTCTCGGGAACGAAATGGGCCGGCCGCACCAGCGCCGTGATCGGGCCGATGCTGCCGGTAGCGGGGCCGCGCTGGATCAAGTCCTTGATGAAAACGAAGCCCTGCACGTTATCGAGCGTGTCTTTGTAGACCGGCACGCGCGAGTACTGCTGTTCGCGGAAGAGTTGATAGAGCTGATCGATCGACGCCGCCGCGTCGATTGCGACGATGTCGGGCCGCGGCGTCATCACTTCGCGCACCATCGTTTCGCGGAAGTCCGCGAGGGTGCGGAGGAGTTCGCGCGCCTCCTGACCCTCTTGCTGCGCTTCCGTCTCCGGCGCGCGGGCCGGTGGCGTTTCTTCAACCGGCGGCGGCTCCGCGTCGCCGTTGCCGTTGGCCGCCTTGCGCACCCCGGACTGATTCAGCTTGCGGACGCCCGATTGGGCGCGGCGATGGCCGTTAGTGCCGACACGGAGCAGGCCGGAGGTGAGCGGCCACAACACGCGCAGCACGACGTCGAATGACGGCAGCAGCACGTCGAGCACTCTCTCAGGATCCTTGCGGACGATGAGCAGCGGGAT
>DASVFC010000305.1:0-2354 GCA_036380235.1 Vicinamibacterales bacterium | reverse complement strand
CCACGCGCGATTGCCGATGCTCGCGAGCGCGATCTCGATCGCAACGCGTTCGCACGAACGCTGAGCCCGTTCCATGGCATCCCGATTGTCTACAAGGACAACATCGACGCCGTCGAGTTGCCGACGACGAGCGGATCGCTGGCGTTGATCGAACATCGACCGCGGCTCGATTCCAGGGTTGCGGCCGGCATGAAGGCGGGGAGGGCTGTGTTACTCGGCAAGGCCAACCTCGACGAGTTCCCGTTCGGAGATTTCGGCATCAGTACCGTGGGTGGGACGATCGGCAACGCCTACGATCCATCACTCAGTACGTCGGGATCGAGTGGCGGCAGCGCGACGGCCGTTGCGGCAAGCCTGGCTCCGCTCGCGTTCGGGACCGATACGTGCAACTCGCTGTCGAACCCCGCCGGGTTTGCATCGCTGGCAACCATTCGCACCACGCGCGGTTTGACGAGCCGGGCGGGCGTGCAACCGCTCAACCCCTATAACGACGCGGTCGGGCCGATGGCGAAGTCGGTCCGCGATGTCGCGCTCGCGCTCGATCTGGTGACCGGCGCCGACGCCGAAGATCCTGTCACCGCCGACGCATCGTCACATATCTCAGGCTCGTTCGCCGCCGGCCTCGATGCGGCGAGGTTGACCGGCAAGCGCATCGGCGTGTTGCGGCAGCGATTCGTCGGCTTCACCGGCGAACGCGAGGTTGCCGCAAACATGGAGCGTGTAATCAAGGAGCTGCAAGCCGCCGGCGCCACCGCGGTGGATATCGCGATTCCCGACTACGACGCGAAGTACGCGCTGGCACGCGGTGCCGCGCCAGGGCTGTTACGCGATGGCTGGAATGCTTACCTGTCTCGCGGCGCAAAGCCCGGAGAGCGCGTCATGACGATTCAGGATCTGCTTGCTTCTGGAAAACTAGCGCCCGTCAGCGCGCGCCGTTTCGAGGGAATGCTGGCGCCGACGCCTGCCGGGGCCGAGCTCGATGCCGCGAGGCAGAAGTTTTACGCCGGCCGCGAAGCCTTCCGACAGATTTTCGTCGACCTCATGGATCAGCAAAAGCTCGACGCCATTCTCTATCCTGCAAATCACGCGCGGCCGCACACGCATGAAGGCGGCCTCGAGCGCTATGGTTCGGAGCCGGGCACGTGCGAAGAGAGCGCCGTCACCGGGCTGCCGCAGGTGACCGTGCCTGGCGGATTCATTGGCGGGCGCTACCCCGCCGGCATCTCGTTTCTTGGAAGGATGTGGGACGACAAGCGGCTGCTGGAGATCGCCGCGGCGTATGAACGGGCGACGAAGCATCGCCGCCCGCCGACTACGGTGCGTTGAGAGTCTGCGGGCGGTCTTGTATGTCGGAGCTCAATACAGGACCTTGTCTTCTCCTACATCCGCGATGAGCTTCTTGAAATGCGCCACCAATAGATCGCGGCGCTTCATCATGGCATCCATCTCGCCGCTGGTGAGCCAGTCGCCGACCGTCTTCTTGACCTCGTCGCGATCGAGCGCTTCCAGCTTCGCCATCAGCTTACGATCGATGCGCCCGAGGTCCTTGCCGTACATCAATTCCGGCTGCAACCTGAACGCGCGGCTGAAATCGATCATCACCACCTTCCAGTCCGGGCTGATCAGCACGTTGGTGAGGTTGCGATCGGTGTCTCGCGTCAGCGCGGTGAACACGCGCATCCTGTACATCTGGTGATTCCAGTCGGTCGGATTCGGCGGCTGGACCTTGTTCTTCAACCGCTCGCTCTCGTCCATGATCGAAGGGACGAACCAGCTGATCGACCCGATCTGTCCCGACCAGCGTCGCTCGACGTAGACCGGCATCATGTGATCGAGGCCGAGCAGCCCGGCAACGGCATAAGCGGCCAGGTTGTAACGGTACGAGTCGACGAAGTTGAGCTCGGTGGTTTCGCCGCGGCCGCGCCCGTTGAGCTTTGCGACCATCTGCTTCTCGTCAACGGCCTGGAACACGGCGTCGTGGGTGATGGTGCCATCGGTGAGCGTCAACCGCTTCGGCGCAGTGACACCCTTGCTGGTGGTTCGCGAGCGAACGACCTTGGCGTTCTTGAGGAAGGTTTTCATCTGCTCCACGGTGAGTTGTGGAGCGGGCGCAGCGGCAACGGCCTGCGCGTAGGTAGGAGCAGGAACAACCGACAACAGCAACAAGACGACGAGGGCGCCGCCGAGCCTGGTCATAGAACCTCCCTGTCAACCTTATCGCCCGGATTGGGCGATGGTCGACACCCACAAGGGGTACTTCTACTTCTGGTAGAGCTTGCTGAAATTCACGGACGCGCCGCCAGGTTCGGGTCGCACGCCGACGCTGAACTTGGTCTTCGCCATCGACATCGTCA
>DASVFC010000304.1:0-3120 GCA_036380235.1 Vicinamibacterales bacterium | reverse complement strand
TAGACAATGCCGGTCTCGCCGTAATAGCTCCAGCCGATGACGGTGGAATACGCAAACAGCACGAGGCTGGTGGTGACGACGAGGTTGCCCCAGGTGCCGGGCAAGCCAACCGAAAACGCCTGGCCGGCCAGCGCGGCGCCGGTTTCCCCGCCCGACCAGACGCCGGTAACCATGATTGCCAGGCCTGTCGTCGTGCAGACCAGTATGGTGTCGACGAACACTTCGAAGATGCCGTAGAGTCCCTGGCGCACCGGATGATCGGTCTTCGCCGCCGCGTGCACCAGCGGCGCGCTGCCGAGGCCGGCTTCATTCGAGAACAGCCCGCGCGCGATGCCATATCGCATCGCCAGCATGATCGTTGAGCCTGCGAATCCGCCCGTCGCTGCCGCGCCGGAAAATGCCGACGACAACACCAGCGACAACGCCGCCGGAATCTCGCTCGCGAAACGCACGAGGATGAAGAGTCCGCCGCCCAAATAGAACAGCGCCATGAACGGCACCAGATATTCGGTGAACTGGCCGATGCGCTTGATGCCGCCGAGAATCACGGCGGCAGTCAAAATCGCGAGCACGATGCCGGTGATGCGCGGGTCCACGCCGAACGAGGCCTGCAAGCTGGCGGCAACGGAATTTGATTGCACCATGTTGCCGATGCCGAACGCGGCGAGGGCCACCAGGGCCGCGAAGATTGCACCGAGCCACGGCATGCCGAGGCCGTTGCGCAAGATATACATCGCGCCGCCGCGCATCTGCCCGGCCGCATCCTTCTCGCGGTAATGCAGTGCGATGACGATCTCGGCGAACTTCGTGCACATCCCGAGCACGCCTGAGATCCACAGCCAGAACAGGGCCCCGGGTCCGCCGATTGAAATGGCCGTCGCAACGCCGGCAATGTTGCCGACGCCGACCGTTGAAGCCAACGCGGTAGCCACCGCCTGGAACGGCGACACCTCACCGGGACCGGCGCTCTTTTGTGTGATCTTGCCGAGAACTTCCTTGAGCGCGAATCCGAGATAGCGGAATTGCGCGCCGCCGGTCGCGATGGTGAGCAGCAGGCCCGTGCCGACGAGCAGAATAATCATCGGCCAGCCCCACACGTATCCGTTGAGCCAGCCGTTTGCGGCCGCGATTGCCTCAGTCATGTGGCGCGAGGATACTCTACGCCGACGCCGCGGCGGGTTTCTTGGTCGTGCTCGAGGACCGTTTGCCGGCAGCCTTGGCCGGCTTGGCCTTGCCGCGCTTCGACTTCTTGCCGCCCATCCCCGCGCGCGCCGCGAGCAATTCCACGGCCGACTGCATGGTCACGGCCTCGACCTGCGTACCCTTCGGCACCGATGCGTTGGTTTCGCCGTCGGTGACGTAGGGGCCATAGCGGCCGTCGAGAATCTTCACTTCGGCACCGGAGTCGGGATGCTTGCCGAGGTTCTTCAACTCCTTCGGCGCCTGGCGGGAACGGCGCATCGACTTCTTCGGTTGCGCCAGCAGCTCCTTCGCGCGCTCGAACGAGACGGTATACACATCGTCTGAATCCTCGAGCGAGCGGAACTCCGAACCGTGCTTCACGTATGGACCGAAGCGTCCGAGGTTGGCGAGGATCGGCTCGCCGTCGTCGCCCTTGCCGAGCTCGCGCGGCAACGACAGCAGGCGCAACGCCGCGTCGAGCGTGATCGTTTCCTCGGTGTAATCGCGGCCGAGCGAGGCGCGCCGCGGCTTTTCGGCGTCACGATCTTCCGGCGTCTCACCGAGCTGCACGTAGGCGCCGAACCGGCCGTGCATTACGTAGACCTGCTGGCCGGTGTTCGGAACGGTGCCGAGGGCTTTCGGGCCTTGTGCCTTCGCCTTCAACAACTGAATCGCTTTTTCAAGCGTGAGATCGGCAGGCGCGAGATCATCGGGCAGCGACGCGCGCGGGCCACCGTCGTTCTGCGAGCCGAGCTGGAGGAACGGGCCGTAGCGCCCGATACGGACGCGCACCGGCAGGTTGCTCTCGGGATCCTTGCCGAGCTCGATTATCGGGTATTCGATTTCGTCGGCCTTGTCTTCAACCAGGTGTTCGAGGCCGCGATGCTTTTTCTTCTTGTCGCCGCGATAGAACTCGGCAAGGAACTCGAGCCAGTCCTTCTCGCCATTGGAGATCTGATCGAGGATCTCCTCCATCTCCGCGGTGAAGCTGATGTCGACGTAATCGCCAAAGTGATTGCGCAGCAGCCGCGTCACCGCGAACGCGGTGAAGCTCGGAATCAGCGCCTTGCCCTGTCGCGAGATGTAGCCGCGCCGTTGAATGGTGGCCACCGTCGGGGCATACGTCGACGGGCGGCCGATGCCTTCTTCCTCCAGCCGCTTGACCAGCGACGCTTCCGTGTACCGCGCCGGCGGCGACGTCTGGTGTCCCTTCGCGTCGAGATTGAGCAGGATCAGATCCTGGTCAAGCTTGTCCGGGGCCCAGACCTGCTCACCTTGCGCGAGTTTCGGCAATACCGTTTCCTGCTCACCGAGCTCGGCCGACGGATCGTCAGAGCCCTCGACATATGCGCGCAGGTAACCGGGGAATTCGATGGCGTTGCCGGTGGCCGTAAAGGTGACCGGCGCAGCGTCGGTGGTTTCGCCGGTGATCTCAACGGTGGTGCGCAACATCTTGGCGTCGGCCATCTGCGACGCTACCGCGCGCTTCCAGATCAACTCGTACACCTTGAGCTCGTCGCTCTCGAGAATCTTCTCGAGCGAAGCCGGCGTGCGGCTGAAGTGCGTCGGACGAATCGCTTCGTGCGCTTCTTGCGCGTTGCGGACCTTGGTCTGGTACTGGCGCTGGTTGTGGTACTCGGCGCCATATAGCTGCTTCACCGCATCAGCCGCTTCGGACAGCGCCTTGCTGCTCAACGTGGTGGAGTCGGTTCGGTGATACGAGATCAAGCCTTCCAGATCACCGCCACCGAGATCCATGCCCTGGAACAAGCGCTGTGCGATCTGCATGGTCCGCTCGGATGAAAACCCGAGCTTGCGGTTGGCTTCCTGCTGCAGCGTGGACGTGGTGAACGGCGGCGACGGGCGCCTGGTGAACGGCTTTTCTTCAACGCTGGTCACCGTCCATGGCAGGCGACGCATCAGCGTTTCGCGAAGCGT
>DASVFC010000303.1:0-3689 GCA_036380235.1 Vicinamibacterales bacterium | reverse complement strand
ATTTGAGATGGCAGATTGGGGATTGCAGATTTGGTTTCTGCAATCTCCAATAAATCTGCAATCGACAATCCGACATCTGAAATCAATTCGGGCCTGGCGAGGAAACTCGCCGGGCCTTTTCTTTCTACCTCGATCGGGGGTTTCGGGCACCGCTGCGTCCGCAGCACGATAGGCGCAGCAAACAAGGAACCCCAACACCAATTCCTCTAAGGTGTGTAGGCCCGGGAGTCAGCCACTCCCGGGTCATTTTTTTGTGCAAGGTTCCGCGCCTCGTCATCTCGTCACCACAGGCTGTGAGATGCGCCACGGTCATCCCGCCGCATCACCTGATCCGGGCTGAAATCGCACCCTCCGTGCGTGGCATGGTCTTTCCATCGTCGCCGAGCTGGAGCGAACGTGGCCAAAGACAAAGACAAAGACATCGACAAGAAAGCGCGGAAGGCAGCGAAGAACAAAGCCTACGAGAAGGAACTTGGCCGGCTGCAGGCGGAGCTGTGCCGCCTGCAAGATTGGGTGAAGCAGGAGGGTCTTCGCGTCATCGTGATCTTCGAAGGCCGCGACGGCGCCGGAAAGGGCGGCACCATTCGCGCTCTCACCGAGCGGGTCAGCCCGCGTGTGTTCCGCGTCGTGGCGCTGCCGGCGCCAACCGAACGAGAAAAGTCACAGGTCTACATGCAGCGCTACCTGGCGCACTTCCCCGCCGCGGGCGAGGTGGTGATTTTCGACCGCAGCTGGTACAACCGCGCCGGCGTCGAGTACGTGATGGGCTTCTGCAGCAAAGAGCAGCATCGCCAGTTCCTGTTACGCGCACCTGAAGTCGAGAAATACATCGTCACCAGCGGCATCATCCTGCTGAAGTACTGGCTCGAGGTCAGCAACGACGAGCAGGAGAAACGGTTCAAAGCGCGCATCGAGGACCCGGTGCGGCAATGGAAGCTGAGCCCGATGGACCTGCCGTCGCGCGAAAAGTGGTACGAGTACTCGCGCGCGCGCGATCTCATGCTCGACGCGACCGACACGAAGCACGCGCCATGGTTCATCCTGCGCTCCGATGACAAGAAAAGCGCGCGGCTGAACCTGATCAAGCACTTGCTCGATCACATCCCTTACAAACATGTGAAGCGGCCGAAGATCACGCTTCCGGATCGTCACAAGAAGCATGCTTACGACGATCAGAAGGCAATCGCCCGGCGCCGATTCGTGCCGGAGCGATTTTGACCCGGCCCGATCCAATTCGGTCCGACCTCATCGCCGGGATCACCCTGGCCGCCTATCTTCTGCCCGCGGGCATTGCCGACGCCTCGCTGGCGGGCCTGCCGCCGGAAGCCGGGCTCTACGCCTGCCTGTTCGGCGGCCTGGTGTTCTGGGTGTTTTGCAGTTCGCGCCACACTGCAATCACGGTCACGTCAGCCATCTCGCTGCTGATCGGCACATCGATCGGAGAGCTGTCCAACGGCGATGCGGCCCGCCACGTGGCCCTGAGCATGACGGCGGCGCTGCTGGTCGGCGTATTTGGACTGGCAGCGTGGGCCACGCGAGCCGGCGTCATCGTCAATTTTGTTTCCGAGTCGGTCCTGATCGGGTTCAAGTGCGGCATCGCGTTCGTGCTCGCAAGCACGCAAGTGCCAAAGCTGCTCGGATTCAGCGGCGGCCACGGCAGCTTCTGGGAGCGGCTGGCGCACATCGGACGGCACATCGGCGAGACGCACCCGGTGTCCGTCATGCTCGGATTGACGGCGCTGGCGGTGCTCCTTGCCGGCAAGAAGCTGCTGCCGGCCCGCCCGGTTGCCTTAGCCGTGGTGGTCCTCGGCGTGGCCGCCACATCGTGGTTCGATCTGCATGCACAAGGCGTGAAGGTACTAGGAACCGTCCCGCAAGGACTGCCAACGCTCGGGCTGCCGGCGTTGTCCATCGACGATGTAAACGGCATCGTCCCCATCGCGGTGGCGTGTTTCCTTCTGGCAGCGGTTGAGTCCGCGGCCATCGGCCGCATGTTCGCGCTGAAGCACGGGTATCGCTTCGATCCCAACCGCGAACTGCTCGCCCTCGGCGTCTCGAACCTGGCCGCCGGCCTCGGCCGCGGCTTCCCCATCAGCGGCGGCATGTCGCAATCGCTGGTCAACGAATCGGCGGGTGCGCGCTCGTCGCGTTCGGGTCTCATCGCAGCACTCATCCTGCTCGCGATTGTGCTGTGGTTCTCCGGCCTGCTTCGCGATCTTCCGCAGCCGGTGCTCGCGGCCATCGTGCTGGCGGCGGTCACCGGCTTGATCAAGGTGAAGGCGTTGCAGCGGCTCTGGCAATTCAATCGCGCCGAGTTCACCGTTGCCGCGGTGGCATTTCTCGGCGTGCTCGGGCAGGGCATCCTGCGAGGCATCTTCCTTGGCGTGATTCTGTCGCTGCTGATGCTGCTGCGCCGCGCGTCCCACCCGAACGTCGCCGAGTTGGGTCGCGTCGGAAACGACGACAACTTCGGACAGTTGGCAGACGACGAACGGCGGCGGCCAGTGCCGGGTGCGTTCGTGGCGCGCGTTGACGGCGCGCTGCTCTATTTCAATGCCGAACGCGTCCGCGATCGATTGATGGAGCTGTTTGGGGCACGCGAAGGTTCGAAAGTGATGGTGCTGTTCCTCGGCTCGGTCCCGGCGGTCGATCTCGCCGGCGCCGACATGCTGATCGAGCTGCACCACTCGATGTCGGCGCGTGGCATCGACGTGCGTTTCGCGGGGCCGCACGCGCGCGTCCGCGGCGCCCTGGCCAGGGCCGGGATGGACGAGGCCCACATCGCTGCCTACCGCACGATTCCTAACGCCCTCGCTGACGTCGCGGCGGACGAGCCTACGGCATTACCGCGATGAACTGCACGTCCGGATACTGCCGCTTCACGTACTCGAGCGCCCATTCCGATTCGAACAACATCACGGGGCGGCCGAGGCGGTCGCTAACGGTGCGGGTGCCTGAGGTCGATCCGGAAATCGCCGACACCTTCTCCGGCGGCCCTACCACCCAGCGCGCTGCCGTGTAGGGCAGGTTCTCGACGTCCGCATCGACGTTGTATTCATCCTTCAAGCGCACGGCGAGCACCTCGAGTTGCAGCGGGCCCACGGTGCCGAGGATCGGCTCTCGCCGGCCAATGGTCGGAAACAACACCTGCATCAGACCTTCTTCTTCAAGCTGACGAATCGCTTCGTCGAACTGCTTGAAGCGGACGTCGCGCAACCGCGCGACGCCAAAGTGTTCTGCCGGGAACCGCGGAATCGGCGGGTACTGCAGCGGCACGTCGGCATACAGCGTGTCGCCGATGCCGAACTGTCCGGGGTTGACGAGGCCGACCACGTCGCCGGCGAACGCTTTGTCGATGGTCTCACGCTTGCCGCCGAAGAATCGGTACGGACGCGCGGCGCGGATCTCGTTGCCCGCGCGCGCGTTGGTGATCACCATGTCCTTCTCGAACACGCCGGAACACACGCGCAGGAACGCCACGCGATCGCGATGACGTTTGTTCATGTTCGCCTGGATCTTGAACACGAAGCCGCTGAAGTTTGGCGCGTCGGGTGGAATCACGCCCTTGTCGCTCTCGCGCCCCTTGGGCGGCGGCGCCAGCTCGGTCAGCGCATACAGGAAGGGCTCGAGGCCAAAGTTCGAGAGCGCGCTGCCGAAGAAGACCGGCGTATGACGGAAGTCCAGGTACG
>DASVFC010000302.1:0-6988 GCA_036380235.1 Vicinamibacterales bacterium | reverse complement strand
AGACTGGACCCGCAAAACACGCATAACCGTCGCATTGCTCGATCGTAGTTGACACCGGGTGGCATTTGTTCTAGTTTGTAGAACTCAAATGGGCAAGGGCGAATTTCTCGGGGAGTTTGAACAGCTGGTGCTGCTCGCCGTCATGCGTCTGGAAGACGACGCGTATGGTATGACGGTGCGGCGCGAGATCGAAGATCGGACTGGCCGCGACGTCACCATCGGCGCGGTGTACGCCACCCTCGATCGGCTCGAACAAAAGGCATTGGTCAGGTCAAAGGTAGGCGCGCCGACGCATGAACGCGGCGGACGCGCAAAGAGATGCTTCGTGGTCACACCCTCCGGGGTCAGCGCCGTCGAGCAAACGCAGCTGGCGCTAAAACGGATGACGAGTGGCCTGAGGTTCGGCAACGCATGATCTCGCTATTCCTCCCGCCTGACGTCAGCGAAGCCATCCTTGGCGACTTGCAGGAGGAGGCGCGCCTGCGTCGAGCGGGACGGTCGTGGATCTACTGGCAACTGATGCGTTCGACCTGGCCGCTGCTGGTGCGTGCCGTCGAACGTGAAGGCGCAATCAACGTCGGCCTTTGGTTCGTCGCCGGTTACCTTGCGTTCCTGGTTCCGCTGATCAGCGCCGCGTCCATCCGCGACTTCGTGCTGACGCAGGTGCCGCTTCGCGCCGGAGCGGAAGCCGGAACGATCTGGATCGCCGTCGTGATCGCCGCCAATCTCGCCGGCGTCATCTTCGGCACGTGTCTCGCCTTGAAAAGGATGAAACCATGAAGATCCTCAAGTACACCCTCCTCACCATCGTCGGCTTGATTGCCCTCTGCGTTGTCGTCCTGTTGGCACTCGGCGGCTGGCGCGGCACCACCCATCTCGAAAGCGACGTGGTGATCGCGAAACCTCCCGCGCAGGTCTACGCGTGGGTCACCGAACCCGATCGAGTGAAGCAGTGGGTCAGCTGGCTCGCCGAAGTGCGAACCGTCACCCCGGATCTCAACGGCGTCGGCCGCAAGGAAGTGTGGGTAATGGACGATCCGACAATGGGTGAGCGGATTGAGATCGCCGGCGAGATTGTCGCCGCAGACGCGCCACGCCTGCATCAAGCGAAGATGTCGATGCCCGACGGCTTTGACGGGGTAATCACTTACCGGCTGACGGATCTCGGCGGCAAGACCAGGCTCGAGTTCATCAGCGATTACGAGTACGCGAGCTGGGTGGCGCGATTGATGTCGCCGATCGTCACTTATCAGGCGCAGCAGAAGATGACCGGTGATGTGGCAACGCTGAAGCGGCTCGCCGAGAGCGACTAAACGCGCAGCAAGACGCCGGTGGCCGGCTGCCCGGTGGCTTTCGCAACGGCCTCCGCGTACAGTGCCACCTGCTGCTTGTACGCGTCCTGCGCCGACACGATCTCGATGTCGGTCTTGAAGTCGATCACCACCCAGCCGTTTTCGGTTTCGTAGGCCAGATCGACCTGGCCATCGACGATGGTCGGCGGCGCGCCGGGCTCGGCCGGCATCAGCATCGACACGGGCACTTCGCGCCAGACGCGCCTTCCTTGCGCCGCCGCGGCGCGGGCGGCCTGCCAGCGCGCGTGCTTGATCAAGGTGACCGCTATTTCTGCCGCCGCATCCCGTTCCGCATCGCTGGCCGCAAAAAGCTTCGCGTGCAGCGCCGCGAGTTCGACCACCTCCGAAGGGCTGACGTCGAGCGGCAACGTCGCCAGCAAGGCGTGGACCAGCGTGCCGAACCGCTTGCCGGAAGGGCGGGCCTCGATGAACGCACCCGCATCTTCTACGGCGACATCCGGAATGGCGCCGGGCGCCTGATTCGCCTGCTTGATGATCTCGGTAGCGGTTTTCGCCGTCGCCGATGGGATCGCGCCGGCAACCTGCGCGCGCTCGCGTTTATCGCGCCAGGCGTCATAGCGGGCGCGATCGCGCGCAACGTCGGCAGGATTGGCGTTGAGCGAGATGAGATCTTCGCGCCGCAGACCTCTGGTGTTCTTCGGCGGAGCGTCGAGCAATAGCGGATCCCACCACACCACCGTGTACTCCGCTGCCGAGAGCGGTTCGATCAGCGTATAAGCACCGGGCCGTACCGTGGACTCATCCGGCTGCTGGCCGTCCGCCCTGCCGTCGGGCAGCACCGTATCCTTGCCCTTGAACAACGGCACGCCGCGCGCCGACGAGGGCGACTGCCGGCCATCGCGCGGCGGATAGAGCCCCTGGTTGAGCGGCCGCAACCACCCTTCCTGGTAAGGGCCGTCGCCAATCGCCGGCACGACCAGGATGTCTCTCGCGCGGGTGGCCGCAACGTAAGCGAGGCGAACACCTTCCGCTTCGTCGCGCTTGGCTTCCTGCTCGTTGTGCTCGATCAGGTCGCGCGGCGACCACTCGCCCATGCGAAACGCGCAGAGGCGTCGATCGGTATCGAGATATCGCGACGCATCATCGCGGCTCAACTTGCAGCCGATGTCGGCGAGCACCACCACCGGGAACTCCAGGCCCTTGGCTTTGTGCACAGTCATGAGGCGAACGCCTTCGGTGCCAGGCTCGAGGATCGGCGCCTCAGGCGCCTCCGCGCGCTTCGATGTGTCGCGCAGCAGGTCGACGAAGCCGCGAAACGACAGGCCGCCCTCAACGTCGTAGCGCCGGGCCAGATCCGAGATCTGCAGCACGTTGGCGAGCACCTGCTCGCCGCCCTGCCACAACACGAACCCGGCGTGCGCGCGCGTACGCGCAATCAGGCGGCCGATCGTATCGCTCACCGGCCGATGGTTTCGCGCCGCATGCAGCTCGCGCAGCATTTTCAGAGCGCTGCCGATGGGTGCCAGCCGATCCGGCAGATCGAGCGGGATGCGATAAGGATGAAACACGCGCGCGATCGAGTGGTATTCGAGCAGCTCCTCCTCACCGATCGCGAACAGCGGCCCGTGCAGCGCGGCATATACCGACAACTCGTCTTCCGGCCACTCGATCGCGGTCAACGCGGTGCGAATTGCATCGACCTCCTCGCGCTCGTGGAACGTCTTGCCGCCGACCAGCAGGTGAGGGATGCCGCGCGCTTCGAGCGCATCGACGTACGACCGCGTTATGTCGTCGCGATAGTGCACGAAGCGGCGGAACAACAAGCAAATGTCGCTGGCCTGGATGCGGCGGCGAACACCAGCCTCTTCAACCGTCCATGTGCACGTGTCCGACAACAACCACGCGACGAACTCGGCGATCGCCGTCGGCTGCGAAGCCGCGAGCGCAGCTTGCGTAATCTCGGGCCGGCCATAGCGGAAGCCGTACGGGCGTGGCACTGGCAATGCGATCACCGCCGGTTGATCGGCGACATCCTGTCGAGCGGCCATCAACGCCACGTAATCAGCCTGCAATGCGGCCGGATCGCCGTTCATCTCCAGGCTGAACGCGGCGTTCACGAAATGCTGAATTGCCGGCACGCTGCGGAACGAGGTCTGCAACGTGACTTCAAGAGCATCCTTCTTTTTGAGCCGTTCACTGATGCGACGATAAGCCCCGACGTCGGCGCGCCTGAACCGGTAAATCGATTGCTTCGGATCGCCGACGATGAACAGGGCGCCAGGGCGAAGCGCGCCGGATTCCGCTTCGGTGAGCAGATTGAGCAGGTCCGCCTGCACCGGATCGGTGTCCTGGAACTCGTCGACAAGGATCACCCGGAACCGCTCGCGAAACTCCTTGCGGACCTCGGCGTTGTCGCGAACGAGATCCCTGGCCTTGAGCAGAAGATCGAGAAAGTCCAGGGCGCCGGCTTCCTGCTTGCGGCGCTCGTATCGCGCCGAGCACTCCTGCATTTCTTCGTGGAGCAAGGCGGCGATGTCGGCATTCGCATCGGCGCGGAACTGCGCCAACCCGGCGAGCAGGTGGGCGTGCGCGTCGTGGGCCTGCTGCCGCGTCACCCCCAAGGCGAATGCGCTGCCGCTCCCCTTACGGGGACGCGCGAACTTCCAGTTGTCGGCAAGGCCCACCAGCGCCGCTTCCCACGAGTCGTAAACGCTTTCCGGCACCATGTCGCCGACCGAGCGGCGCTGCCGTTCGATGTCGCCGCTGACGGTGCGCGCCAGCCGAGTGTCGATAGCAAAGTTGTCGCCGCGGTTAATCGGTTTCGCGGTCAAGGCCGCAAACTCCCGCAGTTGCGCGATCAATCGCTTGATGTCGGCAATGCGATCGTAGGATGGCCGCGACCACGGCGCATCGTGATCGCGCCACTCGCGGAGATCGCGGGCGGCGCGACGCAGCCGCTCGATCGGTCCATCCTCATCCTCGTCGTCCCAGCGGCGGCGGACCGGCCGCCGCAGCGATCGCCGCACGCCCTCGTCCGGGGCGGCGAGCTGCTCGTGAATCCACGACATGAACGCTTCTTCGAACAGCCGTTCAGCCTGGGAATCGGTCAGCACGGTAAACGCCGGATCGACGCGTGCTTCAACCGGCCGCTCGCGCAGCAACTCGGAACAGAAGCCGTGAATGGTGCTCACGTGCGCCTCTTCGAAATCGATGATGGCCTGTTCGAGCAGCGCGTGGGCGCCGGCGTCGTTGGCCTCACGCGTGCGCGCGCGTTCCAGGTCCTCGCGCAAGCGCAGCTTCAACTCGCCGGCCGCCTTCTCGCTGAACGTGACCGCAACGATCTCGCGAATGGTGGCGCGTTTGTTCCTGAGCAGCGCGACGATCCGACCCACCAGTTCGGTGGTCTTGCCGGTGCCCGCCGCGGCTTCAACCAGCATCGACTTGTCGAGCTCCGTCGAGATCAGCTCGCGATTCTCCTTGCGGCGCTTGCCGCGAGCCGTGGGCGAGATCACGGCATCTTCCTCAGCGCATCGAGATCGGCGAACAGCGCGGCATCCTTATGGCGCGTGCGTGACTCCTCGCGGCTGCCACAAACGACGAGAAAATCGCAGTAGTCGCAGGCGTTGGCGGCAGGTTTGGCGGCGAGCGTGCCGCGCTCGACGGCGCGATCGATGATCTCGAGCACCTCGATGCCGCGCGCCGGCGCTTCGCCCATCAGTGGGATCTCGTAAGACTTGAAGTCGCCCGCCGTCGTGCAATAGAAGAGGCGTCCTGAAAACACCGTCTGGTCCGGCTCCAGAGCTTTGAGCGCGAGTCCATACAAGACAGGCTGCAGAATCTTGCCGCCATCGATGATGGTCTGGCCATCGCGGGTGCGGTTGCGGCCGGTCTTGTGATCGGTGATGCGGAGGAAGCCGGTTTTCCTGTGCCGTTCGATCATGTCGATCGAGCCGCGCAGCTTGAAGCGATCGTCGACGAGCGCCGGCTCGGGCCGGCTTCGTTCGTCGCGGCCCAGGGTGTCCGCCAGGCCAAACGAAAATTCGAATCGTTCCGGCGTCCACTCGGCACCTTCGTCGGCAAGTTTTTCGAGCCACAGACGGAGGTCGCTGGTCATCGAAGCCATCTCGTCTTTCCAGACGCGATCGATGGCGGGGCTGAGGCGATCTTTCTCAACGTCCTCGATGCCGCGAATCGCTTCCGTCAGCACTTGCTGCGCACGCGGCAGTGCTTCCGGAGACAACGGCAACAGGCCATCTTTCTGCAGCTGGCGCAACGTCGCAGCCTGGAACTGATGGAACAGGTCGCCGCGGGTCAACGGGTCAATGCGCTGGAGCGGTGCGGGTTCCTCCAGCGGCGCCAGGCGATACACCGCCGCCATCAGGAATTGGTACGGGCACATCGAGAACTTTTGCAGTGCCGTCAGCGAGTATGGTCGCGCGCCGAGGCGCTGCGCCGCCAGCGCCGCCTTCGTCATGTCAGTCGATTGCACGAGCCCGTCGGCCGGGTCCCATTTCCTGGACTGCCAGCGCTTCCAGCGTGAGGTCAACGAGCGCTGCAGATCCGGGCTCATTTCATAGAGGTAACGCGCGCGGCCCCTCACCGCCTCGGATCGATCGGCCAGTAATGCGCCGAGCGTGGACAAATCGTGCTCGAACTCGTCAATGGCCTGGTCCGGATCGGGCGGCGCCGGCCAGGCCAGCCTCGAGCCACCCGAGTGGAAAGCACGTTCCGAAAGCGAACGGGCATCCGGGATGCGGCCTTCAATGGCGCGCGCGATCTCGAGCACGTAGAACGACGGCACGCGCGGGCGCGATTCGTTGATTTCGACGCGCGGAAACGACAGGTAAAGGCGTTCGGCCGCGGCGCCGACGGCGAGCGTGAGCTGCAATCGTTCATCGGCGGTTCGCCGCGGCTGCGTCGCCAGCGCGGCATCCGTGTTGACGCGGCGAAGATCCGGCAGCAGCGAGTCTTCGCGGACCTTCTGCGGGAACATGCGCTCGGCCAGGCCGGGCACGAACACCACGGCAAACGATCGTCCGCGTGCCGCTGCGGGAGTGCCGACGAACACGCGCCCATGGCGGCGGCGCGGCGGTTCATGCGTTAGCGTCGACAGGCGCGGCGTCAAGACGTCTCGCACCTCGCGCAGGCGCACCGGCCCGATTGCCGATAGCGGTGCGAGCTCGCGCAGGACGCGAAGCACCCGCTCCGGCTTCGTGATCACTCGTGGCGCCAGCCGCTCGAGGGCCGACAACCAGTCTCCCCATCGCTGCGACTCCGGCCACTCGGCCATCTCGGCGAGGATCGGCTCAGCAAACGAACGCAGCGCGCGCAGCTGTTCGCGATCGCGCATCAGCGCGCGGACGATGGACGCATCGGGATCTTCGGAACCCGCTTCGCGGACGCGACGATCGTATTCGTACTCGAGGCCCCTGAGTCGTCGCTGCCAGCGATCGAGGTGGCCAATCACCGCCGCTTCGACGATCAGATCCTCCCACCGCCACGGCGCGCGCAGCGTTCCGGCGAGGTCCCGATCGGTCTCGCCGCGCGCGGTTGCGGCCTCCGCCTCTTCTTCCGGCTGCACGTCCTCGGCACGGTCTTCCGGTGGCAACATCGCATCGACCAAATCGTCAGCCGGCGCCGACCACAGGTCAGCATTGCCGGCCTCGCTCAACGGC
>DASVFC010000301.1:0-2416 GCA_036380235.1 Vicinamibacterales bacterium | reverse complement strand
CGCCAAGCGCCATGCGGACGCCGATCTCCTGCGTGCGTTGCGAGATTGAATACGCCATCACGCCGTATACGCCGACGCCGGCGAGCACCAGCGCGATCAAGGCAAACACCATGATCAGCGTCGACACGGTGCGTGGGCGCGCGAGCGTTGCGTCCACAACCGATTCCATCGTCGCCACGTCGGCCAGCGGCAGGGTCGTATCGATCGCTCGCACCGCCGCTGCAACTGGCGAGGTTAACGACGCCGGGTCACCAGGTGTGCGGACCACGAACGTCATCAGTCCGATCGGCAGCTGCGTGTTGGGAATATAGACGGCCGGGTTGGTGCTGGCATCGAGCGACATCATCTTGATGTCGCCGACCACGCCGACGATCTCGACGTTCATTCCTCCGGGGGCGCTGCCGATCGACACGTTCAGGCGCTTGCCGATCGGATCCTCATTCAAGAACTGCTGTTTCACCAGTGTCTGGTTGACGATGGCGACCTGCGGCGAGTCGAGCGTATCCATGGCATTGAAGTCGCGCCCTGCCACCTGCGCGATGCCCATCGTCTTGAAGAAGTCCGGCGCAACGGGCCTGACATCGGTGGACGGCAGCTGTCCCGCCTCGGGTTTGGCGCGATCGAGGCGATGAAAGCTGGTGCCGATGCCGGGGCCGCTCATCGGCAGGAAGCTGACGGCCGACGCGCTCTGCACGCCTGGAATGACGCGGATGCGTTCCAGCGCCGCGTTGTAGAAGTCGCCGACGGCTTTCGGCGTCGCGTAGCGCGTGCCGGAAACGCTGACGCGCGCCGTGAACACGCCCTCCGGACGCATGCCGGGGTCGACGTTCTGCAGCGCGATGAAGCTGCGAATCAGCAGACCGGCGCCGGCGAGCAATACCAGCGACAACGCGATCTCGGCGACCACCAGCGAGCCCAACGCCCGCCGTGCGCGCGGCCCGCTGCCGTGGCGGCCGCCTTCGCGCAATGCGTCGTTTGCGGATCCAGTGGCGAACAGCGCCGGCACCACACCAAACAGCAAGCCGGTGACAATGGAGAGCGCGAGGGTGAATAGCACCACCGTGGTGTCGAGCGCGACGTGTTCGATGCGCGGCACCGGGATCCGTTCGGCCACCAGCGCGAGCAGGCCGCGATGGAAGGCAAACGCCAGCACCAGGCCGAACAGGCCGCCGACGAACGACAGCAGCACGCTCTCCGTCAGCATTTGTCGCAGCAACCGGCCGCGTGCAGCGCCGAGTGCGCTGCGCAGTCCCAGCTCGCGTTGACGCACGGTGCTGCGTGCCAGGAGCAGGTTGGCGACGTTGACGCAGGCGATCAGCAGCACCAGCAGCACCGCGCCGGACAGGACATACAAGGCCGGACGAATCTGGTCCACCGTCTGCTCGTGAATAGGCACCAGCGTGATCGACCAGTTGGTGTTGCGTTGCGGCGCTTCGGTCGCGAGCTGCGACATGATCGTTCGCATCTCGCTGTAGGCCTGCTCGAAAGTGACCCCGTCGCGCAGGCGTGCGACCGCATGCGACGATCCTCGCCCAGGCGCCTGGCGCAGCCGCTCCACCGTCCACCCGTACGGGATGAAGAATGCACCGGTACCGCCCTCGATGTTGAACCGCGGCGGCATCACACCGACGATCTCGCGCGGCAGTTGGTTCATGGTCAGCTGCAGGCCAAGCACATCGCCGCGGCCGCCAAGCCTCGTCTGCCAGAACTCATGGCTGATGATCACCACCCGTGGCGCCGTCTCGAGATCCTCCTCCGGCGTGAACAGGCGTCCCAGCTGCGGTTGTGTGCCAAGCGCCAGCAGCGCATCCGCCGACGTGGAGAATCCCGCCACCTCGACCGGTTGATTGTCGAGAACCACGTTCAAGCGCGCCGCGCCGACCATGCCGAGATGATCGAAGGACTGGCTGCGCTCACGCCAAGCCAGGAAGTTCGCAGGCGAGATGACGTTGCGCGGTCGGTTGCGATCGAGGCGGTTCTCCCAGATCGACACGATCCGTTCAGGATCGCGATACGGCAGCGGCTCGAGCATTACGCCGCGGACGACGCTGAAAATCGCCGACGTGGCGCCGATACCCAGCGCCAGCGCGGTTAATGCGGGAATGGTGAAGCGGGGCGATCGCAGGAACGATCGCAACGCGAACTTGATGTCCTGAAACACCAATTCGAGAAAAGGCAGGCCGCGTTGATCGCGATAATGTTCTTGCATTGAATCCATGTTTCCAAACCTGATGCGCGCCTGGCGGTTCGCTTCGTCGGGCGACATGCCGCGGCGGATGTTTTCTTCCACCAACAACTGAACGTGTGACTCGAATTCCTCGGCGATCTCACGATCGCGCCGGCGCAGGAACAGCGAGCCGATCAGCCGCAGCCAGATGCGGCTCACCGTCCTGATCACGACTTGGCGCCCTTGAGC
>DASVFC010000300.1:0-10209 GCA_036380235.1 Vicinamibacterales bacterium | reverse complement strand
CATTTGTTCTCCTGCCTCATTGGCCGAAGTATTTTGGGGGCACCGGCTTTGACCATCCCGGAAACAGCACCGGGAACTGTTTCGGGAAAAAGGGTTGCTCGATGTCAGCGGCGCTCAGCAGACCGGAAATGAAAGAGTTCGAGTTGAATTCATCTTCATCATCGGGCAAGCATTCGTATTTCAAGAAGTCGCCGTACTTGGCATCCAGTTCGAAGAGGCGCTCGATGAAGTAATTTGCCGATCCCCTGAGCGTCAGCGCACGCCAATAGATCGGCGGCTCGATCTGATCGCTCGATCGATTGGGAGAGCTTTCGAGAATACTGTTCGCCAGACAAAAGGATGTGGTGTCCTCCCCGTTGGGTCCATATGGTCCCGCACCCAAGGTAGCGGATGGATTGCCATACAGATCGACCGCCTGTCGAGTATTGCCGTGTTCATCTACGTATTCGCGAAAGAACTTCCCGAACCTCGGATGCGCCAGCCAGGGCAGCGGGTCCGCTGGGGTAATGCGCAACGATACGTGGTGAACGAATGGAAACAGGCCGGTCAATAGATGGCCTTTGGCGAAGATTCCAATGCCGGGTTTGCGTACCGCGGATTGGCCCTGCCTATTACCCCAACCGGAGAACCATCGCGTCGCATCGTCCGCCCTTCCGAAAATGGACGTCAATCCTCGGCTCGAGAGGCCAATCCACGAACCGAATTCGTGCATGGGCCATTGCAAGGGCAGTGACATTGTCGACTCGGGCTGCAGGACGCCGCCGGCGTCAACCGTTTCATAGGTTCGCGTCCAGTAGTTGAAGATGGACAAGCCGCCGTCGGGGTGCGCCGCGAGCGGGGCGGACAGGCCAAGATTCGTCGTCCACTTCGGCGCCCACGACGTCACGTCGATCGCGCTCCACGCGCCGCCCTGGTACACGTAGGAAATGCCACCCTGGCCGACGGTATCTATCCACGTCGTGTTGTCGACTTCGGTGTCGGCAAACGTGCCAGCCTCATCGCGACGCGAGACCACACGCTGCATCAACACCGTGTTCGTCGGCAGGAAGCTGCCGAACCGGTCAACGCTTGCCAGCATGCCGCCCACGCCGTCGGGCATCAACTGTTTCAGCTCTGGCACGGTATCGCAGGAGGACGACTGAAACACATCGACGATGCAGCTGTCAGCGAAGACTGGTTCGACGTTGTGGGGGCCGTCAGGAGAGAGAATTACCAAATCGACGCCGGTGTCGATCGTGCGTCGATGGCGCGAATGCTGTTCCACACAGGTATCGAACTTGTGCTTTAGATGACGGCGCACCAGCAGGTAGCCGCGGCCGTCACTGCCCACGATGGGTCCGATCGTGCTCGGTGCCAACTCTCGCCTAGTGCTCCGGCAGACAAGGCGGGGTTGTTCCCTGACGACCACGCCGTCCAGGTCGGCGGTAAATGTATCGATCTCACGCGCGAGGACGTGCCGTCCGAGCAGTCGACCTGTCGTGCCGTCGATCACGACCGCATGTTTGTCCCAGAGTTCTTCACCATTAGTGTCGTGTGACGCCACATATTCGACGGCGTACAAGGTACCATCCGGCGCCTGGGCTGGGCGGAGCAGAGAACCACTCGGCTCGTATCGCCACGGCCGGACACCGCCGGCGTTACCCAGCCGCACCAACGCCGCAAAAAAATCGTACGAGTGCTCGGTGGCCACCCCGGCAATCACGCCGCCGAACGAATCGCCCATCAGCGGAATGCCAGGCGACTCTTGCATCCACAGCACCTCGCCGTCGGCGGTGACCGCGCGAAGGGTGGCGGTGTCGCCAAGCGGCGCGCTCTCGACCACGAACATGTCCGGCACGTCCGGCTCCACTCGATGGGTAAAGATCGGCATCTGCATCGTGAGGCCAGGGGTTGAGGCGATGGTCCACCTCGGGGTGCCGGTGCTCAGCTGAGGTCCAGCCTGGACCTCGATGGTGGCCTCGGCAGAGAGGCCCGCCTTTGTGGCGCGAACGGTCGCAATACCTTCGCCAACGGCCGTCACCAGTGGCGGGTCGCCATCAGACAACAGCGCCACTTCGGGATCGCTCGACGACCACGCCGCACCGGACACCGCCATGCCGAAGTTGTCGCTCAGGCTGAGCGGTGCTACTTCATGAGTGACCAGCGTTCGCGAATCTGGCGCGATCGCAAGCGAGGTCGACTCACCAATCCTTCGTACCACGATACCCGCGGACGTCGGGTTGCCAGCGGCGTCAACGACATGCAGCGACACGCTGTTCACGCCGGGCCGCAACGCGACGTCGCATTCGAAGGCATCTTGCACGACCGACACCACACTGCCAGCGCAGCGCAATGAACCGGCGATCCCGGAAGTAGCGTCAAACACACGCCCGATCAGCGTCAAGTGTGTAGCCGTGGTGGTGGACCCGTCGGGCGAGTTGTCGAGAAGAACGGCCGGCGCGGTCGAATCGACGTCAAGCGTCACGGAGGTCGAGGTGCGATTGCCGGCGGGATCGACCGCGGTGCCGCTGATCAACTGTTGTGCGCCATCACCGGCGACCACCGGCAGCGGACACGCCACCACCCCGGAGTCGTCTGCACATTCGAATGTCACGGTCACCGGTGCCGTGAACCACGCGCCGCGGCTGGCCGGCGACACATTGGCAACAATAGTGGGCGGCGTCGTGTCGATCGTGTAGCTGGCCAACGCCACATCACTGGGTTCGACATCAGGACGAGGCGAATAGGCGCGTGCTTTTACAAGCGACGTCGTGGAGATGACGAGCGGAGCTGAATAGATCGGTGATTCTGCGTGTGGATCCGTCCCATCGAGCGTGTACCGCAGGATCACGTCCTCTTGGGTGCTCGACAGCGTCACGCTCTGTGGCATCGAATACCAGCCAGACGCCGGTTCAAGCGTCGGGGTGTCGATGACCTCCGGAGCGAATGGCGGCCCCCAGTCGGCCACGTCGCTGATGGCGTCGACCGGGGACGCGTTGCTGCCCCACGCCCATACATCCCCGGTGGCAGTGACGGCCAATGCATGGCGGCCGCCCAGTGCGAGGGCACTGATCGACGGGACCGAGGGGCCCGCGACCGGAAGCGATCGGTCGATCAAGGTCCCGTCACCGAGCTGACCCACATCGTTCGCACCCCACATCATCAACGTCCCATCACTTGCGACCGCCGCCGAAAAGTCGCGCCCCCCACGGACGGCATGTGCGCGTAGACTCGCAATCATCACCGGCTGCGACGCGTCTTCGAGCGACCCGGTCCCCAGCTCACCCCGATCACCTGACCCCCACGAATACACGGCGCCGTCGTGACCCAGCGCGAGCGTGTGCGTCGCTCCGGCCGACACTCCGGCAACCACGAGCGACGGCAGCCGGGTTGGTGTTCGTCGCTCAATCCGCGTCCCGTCACCGAGCTGACCGCGATTGTTCGCGCCCCACACAAAGACCTCGCCAGCGCGAGTGACGGCAACTGAGTGGGCGTCTCCGGCATCAATGGCAACCACGTCGGACAAGCCGGGAATCGCGATTGGCCGAGCGGCCTGCTCGGCCGACGGCAGACCGAGCTGGCCGTGATTGTTCGATCCCCACGCCCACACTCGGCCATCTTTTGTCAGCGCAAGACTATGGGCGCGTCCGGCGGCGAGACGGCCGACGTCATTCAATTCACGCACGCGCACGGGTTCGCTTCGTCGCAGGTGCGTACCGTCTCCAACCTGGCCGGACTGATTCGCGCCCCACGCGAACACTTCAGCGTCAGCGGTCAGCGCGAGTGCGTGGCTGGTGCCGGCCGCTATCGATACCACACCCGAGAGGCCGGCCATCAATTGCGGCGGCGCGTCGCGGAGCCATTCGTGGACGCGCCCGTCCGGCGAGGCGACGAACGACTGGGCACCGCCCGCAGCCACATCGCCAGGACCGAGAGGCACGCCGGCGTTGACGGCCAGGATCTTGTACACGGCCGTCCTTACCTCACTCGGCTGTCGTCCGTAGAGGAAGGCGCGCGCCTTCAGGATCAATGACGTGTTCACCGCGATCCGCGCCCCCGATTTGATGATCGGATCCGCTTCTGTTGGATCGAGGCCGTTCTGCGTGAAGCGGATCGTGGCGCCGTGCGTGTTCACGCTCACGGTGACCATGACGACAGTGGAATACTCGCCACCCTCGACGCTGAATACGGGCGTCGCGACGCGCGGCTGGCCGAACGCGTTCACTGTGATCATGAGCACACTGATACACACCAACACTCTGGTCATGGACTCCTCCGGTTGAAAACAGCCGGAGGCTTCCGGCGACCAGTAAAAGAACCGTTAGCCTTGCGACATCAAAGCAGGCGGCTGAGTGTCGTTCGCATTTGCTCTATTCGCAGGGCGCGACTGGTACTTCAAGTAGGCATTCAACGTGTGATAGCTAATGGCGAGCGCCCTGCAGGCCTGACGTTTGTTGCCGCCGTTCTTCTCGAGCACATAGCGGGCATACCGGCTGCCCCAGGCGCGCATCGTGTCGGCGCGCTGGTATGCGGGGACGAGATGCGCAGCGTATTCGCCGCGCAGGCTGACAGGGAGATCGTCGACGCGAATCTGCCGGGATTCAGCTGTGGCAATTGCGCCTTCGATCATTCGCTCGAGTTCGCGGACGTTCCCCGGCCAGTCGTAGGCGACGAGAGCATCGAGGGCGGCCGGCGTCACCGTCAGGCGCCCGCGGCCTTCGTGCCTGGCGAGGAAATATTGCGCGAGTTCGAGGATGTCGCCCTTGCGTTGGCGGAGCGCCGGCACGCGGATCTCAACACCGCTCAATCGGTAGAACAGGTCCGTCCTGAACAATCCGCGGTCCACGAGATCGGCGAGCGGCCGGTTGGTGGCCGCAACGATGCGCGCGTTGATCTGCCTGGGGCCCGTACCGCCGACGCGCTCCACCGTGAGATCCTGGATGACGCGCAGGAGCTTGGCTTGCGCAGCCATCGACAGGTCTGAGATCTCGTCGAGAAACAGCGTCCCGCCGTCGGCGTACTCGAACTTTCCACGACGGCCACGCACGCCGGTCGCAGTACGTTCTTCAATCCCGAACAGCTCGGCTTCAATCAAGGTTTCAACGAGAGCGGCGCAATTGATCGCGACAAACGGCCCCTGCCGGCGAGGCCCGAGCTCGTGAATCTGTCTCGCGACCAGCTCCTTGCCCACACCGCTCTCGCCCTCGATGAGTACGGTGAAATTTGTATTCGCCACGCGCTCAACGCGCTCGCGGAGCATCCGCATGACCTCGCTCGAACCGATCAACGGCGCCGCGCCATCTCGCTCGGCTGTTGTCAGCGGCGCCGGCGTGGTCGCCAGCCGTTCGGCTTCGAGCAGCACGCCGGCGAGGTTGGCTGCGCCTTCCAGCAGTTGACACGTCCAGTCGTCCGGCCCGCTGCGCGCGTCGAAGGCGGCTTCGAGCATGACCTGCCGACCTTCCTCGCGCACCGGTACGGCGTAAGCGACGTAGTCGCGAATCCGCACTGGTTGTACGGAGAGCGGTGGCATCGACCCCGAGATTTCATTGAGGTGAACGCTCTTGACGCGCGTCAGCTTGGCCAGCCGCTCCGTGAGCAGCATCGCAAAGTTCTTGCGATTCGTTGTCTTCAACAAATCAGCAGCCACCCCGCGCACAAGCGTGTCGATGCCCAGGCGACGATCGGCGCGGCGGCACTGACGTGGCGGCGGTGGCACATGGTTTCCGGCGGCGGCAACGTCCATTGGAACTTGGCTCCTAAGGGTCAGCCGACGAGTTTCCAATTTCGGTGCCAAGGGTTGCGGTGATGCGGTTCGCAAAATCAGGCCCGGATCTGTGTGTGTTGGTTTCATGACACTCCAGTGCGGGTAGTAAGTGCCCATTCAGCGGGGCTACCTCAATCGTCTATGGGCACTTACTACTCGCGATGTGTCCTAACTACTCGGTTCCAATTGCGCTATTCGTCTGCGAGCTCAAGACGGTCTTCAAACACCAACACTCCTCGATACCGCAACGGTTCCAGCGCCGCCACGTAACAGCGATCGAGCCGTCCGCGAATGCTGGCGCGGCCCGCTGCGAGCGCCAGCTGCAGCTCGGTGATTCGGCCTGGCCGCAACCGCGCATCGGATTCCACGAGCGCGGCGCGGCTGCTGATGTTGATCAGCATCACGGGCTGGCCCGGGCGCAACACCGCCTCGGGCTTGCATCGTGTGCTGCCGGCGGACCGGCGCGGCTCGGAGCGGCGCTCACGTGCATCCGTTAGTGCCGCCACTGCCGCGCCTGTGCGTCAAACGTCAGCAGGCGCACACGGCCGGTTGCCCCGAATACACGAATCGCCATCTGCGGTCCGCGGTGGCCCGCCACATAGAGGGTGCCGCTCGTCGCGCTGCCGAGAGGGCTGAACGCGAGCAGGGCGGTGTTGCCGATGCGCAGCGGATCGGCGCCTGCCGGAATGTCGCTGCCACCGCCGGCGTCGGTGATGCCCTGGTTGATCCGCAACGACACGCCGCGCGAGTGCTGATCCAGAAATTCGAGCGGCGCGAGCGGCGGATCGATTCCGGCGTCGACATCAACCTGGCGCAAGCCGTCCCCATCACCATCAAGGAACAGCTGCATCCGCGTCCGGTCGCCAACTACCTCCAACCGCACGCCGACCGTCCGCGCACGTTTCAACGCTTCGAACCGTGCTCGTTGCAGCTGGCTGGCGAGTACGCGCGCGCCAATGATGGTGCGTTCGCGATCGAGCGCGCCGCCAATGACGGGCACCGAGACGGCACCCAGCGTGGAGCACAGCGCCGCCACGACGAGGGTGTCGATCAACGTGTAGCCGCGCGCATCAGTCACCGGAGGTCTTTTCCGCCTTAGGCGGCGCCGAGATGAGGGGCTTGATCTTCAGGAAGCTTTTCTCGCCGATGCCTTTGACGTTCATCAGCTCTTCGATCTTCTTGAAGCCGCCGCTCTTGGTCCGGTATTCGATAATCCTCTCGGCGGTCTTCGGACCGATGCCGGGCAGGGTGGCGAGCTGTTCAACGGTAGCGGTGTTCAGATTGACCGTCGCTTTCTGCGGGGTGCCCGCTTCCTGATGGGCGGAGGCAGGGTTGATGGCGATTGCTGAGATCGCCGCACACATCACGATCGCGCGAATGCAGTTGAGCGTCATGGAGGTCTCCTTCGGAAATTAACGTGAGTTACTGCGCGCGAGCGAGGTGCCGCCTCCGGTCAGGGACAGCGGGCCCCGATAAACCCACGCGCAGCGCCGGCCACAGGAGCAAGAAGTCCGCCGCCGCCGCCAAGTCGAGTTAAGTAGCAGTGCTGACTGGATTTAGGTGTGTCTGGCGGGCGCGTGACCCGAGTGCCGGAGGCGACACAAGGGAAACGGTGGTTGCGGGCCAATCGGCGAGTGTGTGGTTTCGGGCCTGATGCGAAAGGTCACTGCCGCAACGGGGGTTGCTATCTGCGCAACCACGGTTACAATCACGGCGGGCTTGGGGTCTTGAAAGGAAATCCTATGCGTCGACTTTCTTTCATCGCGATCGTTCTCGCCACGACATCTCTTTCCGGTCTATCCGGCCAGACCGTCATCCCGTCGCCGGAGCCCGGCAAGTGCTCGCTCGTCTGGGCGGGGCATGAGACCGAGATCGAGCAAATGTTGAAGGACGGCAAGGTCGCCAAGATGGAGGACGTCCCCATCGGCGTCACCAAGCCGCAGCGGGCCACGCTGCAGGATCACCCGATGCGCTTTGCCTGGAAGCCGCTCACACCGGGCTACAGCAAGGGCTTCATGGAGAGTTACAAGGCGGAGATCGCAGCCTACAAGCTGGATCGCATGCTGGGTCTCAACATGGTGCCGCCGATCGTCGAGCGCAACATGAACGGCAAGAACGGCGCCGCGGTCTTATGGGTCGAGAATACGCGCGGCTGGAGTGTGGAGAAGCCGCCGCAGGGGCCCGAGCCTCGCTGGAGCCAGCAGCTCACCCGCATGAAGATGTTCGACCTGCTCATCGCCAATATCGATCGCAACCAGGGCAACCTGATCTACGACCACGACTGGCACCTGTTCCTGATCGATCACTCGCGCGCGTTCACCGGCAAGAAGGATCTCAAGGGCATGGCCGAACTCGGCCGCGTCGATCGCGAGCTGTGGGAGAAAATGGCGGCACTCACGGTCGAAGACCTCGATCGCGGGCTCGAGAAGTGGGTCGGCACCAACGAGAAGAAAGCGATGCTCGCGCGTCGCGACCTGATGGCGAAGAACATCGCTCAGATGGTGGCGAAGCGGGGCGAGAAGTCGGTGTTTTACGAGTAGGAATCCGTCGCGAAGTCATACTTGTCGCGACGTGATACTTGTCGCGAGGTGACACTTGTCGCGACGTGATACTCGTCGGGAACTGATACTCGTCGCGACGTAATACTTGTCGAGGGTTCTAGGTTCTCGTTGGCGGCGCGCGTGACTAATCCACCCGCAGCGCCGTCAGCGGCGACACGCGCATGGCTCGTCGCGCCGGTATCCACACCGCCAGGGCGGCGACGATGGCGATCGCGAGCGGCGCCGCCACGAACGCGCCGCTGTCGCGGGCGTCAACACCGAACAACAAGCTCGACACCAGTTGCGTCGCGTACCACGCGCCGGCCAGGCCGGCGGCGATACCGACGCCAATGACCGTCGCCGCGTCTTTCATCACCAGCAAACCGATCTGCCGGCCGGTCGCGCCGATGGCCACACGTAAGCCGATCTCGCGCGTCCTTTCGCTGACCGAGAAGGCGAGCACGCCATACAAGCCGACGGCGCATAACACCAATGCGAGCACCGCCGCAGACGTCAGTAACAGGCGAGCGACGCGCACCGGTTGGAACATGTACGCCACGCGCTCGCGCAGCGAATGCGCTTCGCTGATCGGCACCGCCGGATCCGTGAGGGCGGCGGCGCGCAGGATCGCCGGCACCATCGCCGCGCTGTCGCCGCTGACGCGGATGAACATGCGTGAGTCATTCTGGAAACTGTCGGTGCCGTCTGTTTGCCAGTAACTGGTGAAAAGCTGCGGCCGCGCCGCGTCGCCGGTGACGTAGTACTGCGCGTCTTGCACCACGCCCACCACCGTCAGCGCGCGCCCGTTTACGATTAGCGCTCTGCCGGCCGCATTGGTTTCTGGCCACAGCTTACGTGCCAACACCTCGTTGATCACGGCCACCGCAGCCGCGCCGATGCGATCCTGATCCGTGAATTCACGACCGGCCAACACCGCGGTGCCGAGCGTCGAGAAATAACGCGGACCCACCGCGTTGGCGATCGCGGTCACGGGCTGCTCGCGCGTCGCGCCGTTCGTCACCTCGACGTTGACGCCGGCGCTGAAGATGGACATGTAGCTCGCCGGGCTGGCGCTGCTCACGCCGGGGAGTGCCTCGAGACGCGCGATCAGATCGCGTTGGAACGTCTGCGAGCGCTCGCGCTCGTAACCAATCAGGCTGGGCCGCGCGCGCAGCGTCACGACCTGGTCCGCATCGAAGTGCGGCCCGTCGAACGCGCGCCGGCCGCTGACGATGAGCAGCGTGGCCGCGACCAGCAGCACTACCGAGACCGCCACCTGCACGCTGACGAGCGCGTGCCGCAGCCGCGCCCGCGCGGCGCCGCCGGACGTGCCCTCATCTTTCAAGACCGCCATCACGCTCGACCGGCTGGCGTGCCAGGCCGGCAGGCCGCCGACCAGGAGCGCCGCCAGCGCGGTGATGCCGATCGCGGCTGCGATCACCGGCTGCGTCAGCGATAGATCAAAGGTCAGCGGCCGCCCGGCCGAATCATGCGCGTACACCGACTCGAGAAGATCGGTGCTCCACGCCGCGGCGAGCAGCGCCGCGAGCCCGCCAATCAGCGCCAGCACGGTGCTCTCGGCCAGCACGTGAGTGGCGATACGGGTGCGGCTCGCGCCCATCGCGAAGCGCACGGCGATCTGTTTGCGCCGCGTGGTCGCTCGCGCCAGTAACAACCCGGCGATGTTGGCGCACGTGATCACGAGGATCAGCGTCACCGCGCCGAGAAACAGGTTCAACTGTCGCCGCTCGGATGACTGCGGCGCGTAGCCAAGTCCGCGCGCCGGCAGCACCGACACTCCGGTTCGACCGCGCACTTTTGCGAGCTCGGCGGGATAGCGCGCGGCAACCACGTCGACCTCGCGCTGCGCCTGATCGATCGTGATGGCGGGCTTCAGCTTGCCCAGCAGCTGCACGATTGGGCAGT
>DASVFC010000299.1:0-7127 GCA_036380235.1 Vicinamibacterales bacterium | reverse complement strand
CCACGGAGCGCGACGGTCGCGCCTTGGTCAAGGTGATGCGGCGCTCCTCAGACACGTAACCGCGCCGCGACACCGTGATCTGTCGCGAGCCCAGATCCAGATCGCGAACAGCGAGCGGCGTAACGCCGCGCGAGACACCATCGACTTCAACCGTGGCACCACTCGGATTGGATCTCACGAGCACTTGCCCGATGTTCGTCGGGGCACTGGTGGCACCCGTTCCGCGCGTTCCACCTGTTGCACCCGGTCCACTCTTTGCACCCGGTGCACCCGGTGCACTCGTAGCACCCGCAGCACCCGCAGCACCCGTAGCACCCGTAGCACCCGCTGCACCCGTCGCACCCGTTGCCCCCGGCGCGTCCACAACCATCGGCGCTTGCAACGCTCTCGGTCTCGCCATGTAACCGGCGGCAAAGCCAAACACCGCGCCGACAATCGTCGCGAGGATCAGCGCGAATCCGGTGAAACGTTCCTGTCTCGATGGAACGGGTCGCTCCGCCACAACTGAAGTGAGATCTGGATCCACCCCCGCGGTCGATCGCATCGGTTGCGGCGGCGGTTCTGCAACTCGATCAAATGAATCCAGGTCCGGTTCCGCCGCGGTGACGGGCGATTCCTCGGAGGGAAATGAAAAATCGGCCACCGTCGGGACGGCGGCGACCGCGACGACTGGTGTCGGTGCCGCGGATTCAGGCTGGAACGGTTCGAGGTCTTTCTCCACGTCGTCCGCCGATGCGGCAACAAGGGGCAACGACGGCGCCGACGCCGCGGCGATGGCGTCGCAAAAATCCGTGCACGACACAAAGCGGCGGAACGGCTCAGGTGCCAGCGCTCGCGTGAAGGCGCGAACGAGCTCACCGCGATCCACATTCGGGATCGCGCGCACATCCACGGCGCGTTCAGCCGGGCCTGTAATCGGCCGCCCAAACATCCATTCGTAGGCGATTGCCGCCAGGGAGTATTGGTCCGCCGCGGGTCCGGGTTGGCCGCCGCCGACCACTTCGGGTGCGGTATACGGTGGGTAAATCGGCCAGTCCCGCCTGTCTTCGACTACCAGGGGCACGCGTGCCCCTAATAAATACGTGGCGTCGTCGGTGACGAAGACTTTGCTGGGATGAAGCCGACCGTGAAGGAAACCTGCGGTGTGAGCGGCGTCGAGGTCGGCGGCGAGGTTGCGCAGACGAGGCAGGAGGTCGTCGAAGGCGGCCGGCCCGAATTCTCGCAGCGCCGCATCCAATGCCACGCCGTCCGCCTCGGGTGTAACCGAAAACGGCCCGGCGTCATCGAATCCAGAGTCGAACGGTTCGCCTTCCTCGTTCACGTAATCAAGCGACCATGTTATCACCAACAAGTCATGACGAAGCGGAGCGAAGGCGGACCATTGACAGCTTTGGCGAGCGTTTGAGACAGTACGTGGCGGTGCCAGCCGACGTCACATCCACTTCCGCCTCAGCGCTGTCGGTCGACATCCGAACGTTTCCGTGGATTCGGCGTCTGGCGTCGGACTACGCGTTCGCATTCGAGAACGTCGCGCCGTTTTACGCCGGCGATCCCGCTACGCCGGCTGACTGGGCCGACACCATCACGCGCTCGCGAGCATTGCCGCGGCAACCGGCCGAGATCGCGAAGGTCATCGCCGCGCAGCAAGAGCGTCGTAATGCGCCGGTTGCGGCGCGCGACGCCGGCGCGAAGCTCGCCGATCCAGCGACGCGCGTGATCATCACCGGCCAACAGGCCGGACTATTCGGCGGGCCGCTGTTCACGTTGCTGAAGGCCATCACGACGATGAAGCTGGCGGCGCAGGTGTCGAAGGAACATCGCGTGCCCGTGGTGCCGGTGTTCTGGATCGACGCCGAAGATCACGATTGGCCGGAAGTGAGCGGATGTACGGTGCTCGACAGCGAGTTCGCGCCGAGCACGGTGCGGCTTGCGGATCTGCCGGGCGCCGGAGTGCAACCGATCGCCCGCCTCAACCTCACCGACGCGATTTTCCCCGCTCTCGACGCCCTCGAATCCGCCCTTCCCGAAACCGAATTCCGTTCTGACGTTGTCGCCGCCCTGCGCTCCGCGTATCAGCCGGGCCGCAGCATGTCGACGTCGTTCGGCATCTTTCTCGAGCACGTCCTCGGCCCGCATGGGCTGGTCGTGTATGACTCCGCCGATCCGGCGACCAAGCCGCTGGCACGCGAGGTCTTCGCGCGCGAGCTCAGCGAGCCGGGCAACACCGCGCGCATTGCCAACCGCGCCGGCGAGGCGCTCGTCGCCAAGGGTTATCACTCCCAGGCCACGCTCGCCGACGGCACCGTGTCGGTATTCCATCTCAACGCGCAGCGCGCGCCGATTCGCGTCGAAGGCAACACGGCGCACATCGGCGATGAAACCAAAACACTCGCGCAGGTGATCGAGGAGGCGCGCCAGCACCCCGAGCACTTCAGCCCGAACGTGTTATTGCGTCCGCTCGTGCAGGATACGATTTTCCCGACCATCTGTTATGTCGCCGGCCCGAACGAGCTTGCCTACCTTGGCCAGCTGAAAGAGGTCTACGCGCACTTCGGCATTCCCATGCCGTTGATGTATCAGCGAGCCACGGCGACGCTGGCCGATTCCGCGACGCTGCGCTTCTTCAGCAAGTCGGGGCTGCCGCTGACGGCGCTCCGCGCGCAGGACGAATCGGCTCTCAACCAGTTACTCGAAGCGCAGTTGCCCCCGACGGTGGAACATTCACTCACCGGCCTGTCGTCGCTCATTGACGAACGCATGTCGGCCGTGGGCGTGGCGGTCCAGCAGATCGATCCCACGCTCGAAGGCGCGGTGAAGTCGACGCTGGGCAAGCTGCAGCACGAGGTGCAGTCGTTGCACAACAAGGTCATTCAGGCGGCGAAGCGCAAGGATGAAACATTGCGCCGCCAGTTCCAGCGCGCGCAGGCCCTTACCTTCCCGCAGGGCCACCCGCAGGAACGCGAGGTCGGCTTCGTGTGGTTCCTCAACCGCTACGGACCGGCACTGGTGGATCGACTCCTGGAGGAGCTGCCGCTCGCCATGGGTCACCATCACGTCCTGACGATTTGAAGAAGAAGAGAGCCGGCACGAAAGGCCGCGGCTGGCGGCTGCGCATCGCGAAGATGCGCTGGCCCGCGCTGCTGGCGCCGTTCAAACGGTACATCACCATCGGTGCGGCTGTGCTCGCCGTGATCGCGGTGGGCACGTTGTCGTACCTCTACGTCTCGTACAGCCGGATCATCGAAGCGCGGCTGCATGGCGAGCGCGATCGTGCCGTACCGCGCGTCTACGCGCGGCCGTTGACGCTGCAGGCCGGCCAGAACCTCAGCCAGACCGAGTTGGTCGCGCGCCTCAACGACGTCGGATACGCGCAGCGCGCGCGCGTCGAACGCACCGGTGAATTCGCGATCGATCGCCACCAGGTGGTGATCCTGTCGCGCGGCGGCGAGCTGGGCGGCAAGCCGGTGACCGTGAGCTTCCCTGAGCCGGTGGTGCCGAAGAAGAAGACTGCCAAGCCGCCGGCGCCGCCGCCGCAGCGCATTGTCAGAATCCAGGCTGGCACGCGATCGCTCGAACGGCTGACGCTCGACGCCCCTCTGCTGACGGCGATGATGACCGGCTCACGTGAAAAGCGCCGGCGCGTGGCGCTGGAAACCATTCCGGCGCGCATGCAGGAAGCGGTGCTGGCAATTGAAGACCGTCGCTTCTATTACCATCCCGGGGTCGATCCCATCCGCATCGTCGGCGCGGTCTTCACGAATCTGTTTGGCGACCGGCCGTACCTCGTTGGCGGCAGCACCATCACGCAACAGCTGGCGCGCAACTTCTTCCTGACCGACCAGCTTGCGATTGAAGCGCAGACGCGGCAACGGTCGTACCGCCGCAAGGTGCTCGAGCAGTTCATGTCGGTCATCCTGGAGATCAAGGCGACCAAGGACGAGATCCTCGAGCTGTACCTCAACGACGTCTATCTCGGCCACCGCGGCTCCTTCGCGCTGCACGGCGTCGCCGAGGCGTCGAAGATTTACTTCAGCAAGGACGTGCGCAACCTGACGTTATCGGAAGCCGCGCTGATCGCCGGCATCATCCAGTCACCATTCAATCACTCGCCGTTCAACAATCCCGATCGGGCACGGGAGCGCCGCAACGTCGTGCTGCGTGCCATGGTGGATGCCGGCTACATCACGGCTGACGCGGCGGGACGCGCGCAGCAGGAACCGATTGCGGTGGTGGCGCGGGCCGTCGACAACGAAGCTCCCTACTTTGTCGACTACATCGGTGAAGCGCTCGACACGGCGTTTCCCGGCATCACCTCGAAGGCCGGCGCGCTCGACATCTACACCACGCTCGACCTGAACCTGCAGCGTGCCGCGCAGGACGCCATCCGGGAAGGGATCGCAGTGGTCGATCAAACGCTGGCGCGCCGCAAGCGCGGGCCGCGCCGCGTCGCACAGGCTTCGCTGGTCGCCGTCGATCCGCGCACCGGCGAGATCCTCGCGTTCATCGGCGGCCGCTCCTACAACCAGTCGCAGTTCAACCGCGCGATCAGCGCGCGGCGGCAGATCGGGTCCACCTTCAAGCCGTTCGTTTACCTGGCGGCGTTCGAAAAGGCTGCCGACGAAGGCGGCGACATCACGCCGGCCTCACTGGTCCACGACGAACCGACGACGTGGAATTTCGACAACCAGGAATGGTCGCCGCGCAATTACGACGGCGAGTACGACGGCGCGATCACCCTGCGCCGCGCGCTCGCGATGTCGCGCAACATCGCCGCAGTTAAGGTCGCCGAGCAGACCGGCTACAACCGCGTCGTATCGTTGTGGAAAAAGGCAAAGATCGGCGAGACCGATCAAGTCGTGCCGTACCCATCCGTAGCGCTGGGCATCATCGAGCTGACGCCGCTGGAAGTGGCGGAGGCGTATACGGTGTTTCCGAACAATGGCCGAATCCGGAAGCTGCGCGCGTTACTCAACGTGACCAGCGGCGAGGACAACGTCAAGCCGAAGGTCGAGCCGGGACCGGTGGTGGCGCGACCGAGCGCAGCGTTTCTCGTCACGCACATGATGCGCAGCGTGCTCAACGAAGGCACCGGCGCCAGCGCGCGCGCCAACGGCTTCACGCTCGACGCCGCCGGCAAGTCGGGTACCACCAACGATCTCCGCGATGCGTGGTTCGTGGGCTTCACGCCCGAGTTGCTCACCGTGGTCTGGGTCGGCCTCGACGACAACCAGCCGCTCGGGTTGAGTGGGTCGCAAGCGGCGCTGCCGATCTGGACCGCGTTCATGAAGAACGCACTTGCCGGGCGCGGCGGTTCATCTTTTGATGCGCCAGATGGCGTCAGCTTTGTCGAGATCGATCGCGACACGGGCAAGATCGCGACGCCCACCTGCCCTCGCGTCACCAATGAAGCGTTTATTGCGGGGACCGAGCCGCTCGGCGTCTGCGAGCTGCACCGGTTCCAGTAAGGGGACGCTGGCCGAGTCCTGAGCGGGCGGCGCCGAACTTGTGTGCCGATTGCGAGTCGAAGGGTAGAATCACCGTATGAACCATGAAGTCTTCGCCGCGTTGGGAGAAGCGCTCTCCCGGGGCGAAGAAGCCGCGCTCGTGACCATCGTCTCGTCGAACGGCTCCACGCCGCAGCGTGTGGGCGCGAAGATGCTGGTTTTCGGCGATGGCCGCATTGTCGGTACGGTGGGTGGCGGCTGTTACGAGCACGACGCGATCGGCAAGGCGCGGCAGGTGCTGACGTCGCGCAAGGCGGTCACCGTCAAGTACGACCTCAACGACGACTTCGCCGAGGAAACCGGGCTGGTATGTGGCGGCCAGATGGAAGTGTTCATCGAACCGATCGAAGCCTCGCCGTCGGTCTACATTTTCGGCGCCGGCCACGTTGGCTACTACCTCGCGAGAATGGCCCACGACGCCGGCTTCGGCGTCCACATCATCGACGACCGCGCGGCCTTCGCCAACGCCGAGCGTTTTCCGTTTGCCGCCTCGGTTGTGGTCGACGACATCCCCGGATGGCTCGAGCGGACGCAGTTGCCGTCAACCGCCTACGCAGTGATCGTCACGCGTGGTCATCGCAACGATCTCGATGTCCTGCGCGCGTTGGCCCCACGCGACCTTCGTTACATCGGTTTAATCGGCAGCCGCGCCAAGGTGGCGCGCCTCTACGACCAGCTGTTGTCTGAATCCCCCGTCGACCCGGCATTGCTCGAGCGCATCCACGCGCCCATCGGCCTCGACCTCGGCGCCGTGACGCCCCAGGAGATCGCCGTCAGCATCACCGCCGAACTGATCGCAGTCCGGCGCGGCAAAGCCGAGGCGCTCAAATCCGCCTCGCTGCGATGGTTCCCCAACCTCAAAGCACTTCGTTAATCGTCCGTAACACCACCATCCTGACGATGAACGACGCCTTCGAGGTGATCGAAGGCGACGTGCTCGTGCGTGATGGACGCATTGCCGCGATCGGCCGCGTTGCGCCGGACATCGACGTCGACCGTACGATCGACGGCCACGGCGCATACCTTCTGCCCGGGTTCATCCAGACGCATATTCACTTGTGCCAGACGTTGTTCCGCGGCTACGCCGACGATCTGGCGCTGCTTGACTGGCTGAAGACGCGCGTCTGGCCGATGGAAGCGGCGCATACGCCGTCATCGCTGGCGGCCGCGGCGCGACAAGCGGCGGCCGAGCTCCTGCAGTCGGGCACCACCACCGTGTTGACGATGGAGACCGTGCACGATACTGACGCGGTATTCGAAGCGCTCGAGCCAATGGGCCTGCGGGCCGTGGTCGGCAAGTGCATGATGGACGCCGATAGCGCCGTGCCCGCGCGCTTGATGGAGGACACGGCGCGGTCGATCGATGACAGCCTCGCGATCGCCAAGCGCTGGCATGGCCGCGCTAATGGCCGCCTCCGCGCCGCATTTGCGCCGCGCTTTGCGGTGTCGTGCTCGCGTGAATTGCTCGAGGCCGTCGCGGTGCTCGCCGCCGATCACGATCTCCTCGTCCACACGCATGCGTCCGAGAACCGCGACGAGATCGCGCTGATCACGGCGCGGACGGGCCGTCGCAACATCGACTATCTCGCCGACACCGGCCTGGCCAGCCATCGCCTCTGTCTC
>DASVFC010000298.1:0-4138 GCA_036380235.1 Vicinamibacterales bacterium | reverse complement strand
GTCGCCGACGCGCTGGAACCCGAACATCGAATAGAAGATGTAGAACGGGATCATGTTGATGCCGTGCGTCGCGTAGGCGGTGCCGGCGGCGATGAACGACGACATCGAACCGGCCTCGTTGATGCCCTCTTCGAGGATCTGGCCGTCCTCGGCTTCCTTGTAATACAGCAGCGTGTCGCGATCGACCGGCTCGTAAAGCTGGCCGGCGTGCGCGTAGATGCCGACCTGGCGGAATAGCGCCTCCATGCCGAAGGTACGCGCTTCGTCCGGCACGATGGGCACCACCAGCTTGCCGATCTGTTCGTCCTTCAACAGCTTCGACAACATCTTGACGAACACCATCGTCGTCGAGGCGGTGCGGTTCTCGGTGCCCTTATGAAATTCCTCGAACAGGTCGCCGAATTCAGCCTTGATCGGCGTCACCCGCACCTGACGGCGCGGCACCGGGCCGTGCAGCGCGGCGCGGCGCTCCTTGATGTACTTCATCTCGGCGCTGTCTTCCGACGGCCGATAGAACGGCGCTTCGGCGACCTCGTCATCCGAAATCGGAATGCCGAAGCGCGTGCGGAAGGCTTTGACTTCGTCTTCGCTGAGCTTTTTCTGCTGGTGGGTGATGTTCTTGCCCTCACCCGCTTCGCCGACGCCGTAGCCCTTGATGGTGCGGGCGAGGACGAGGGTCGGCATGCCCTTGGTTTCGACCGCGCGCCTGAAGGCGTTGTAGACCTTGACCGGGTCGTGGCCGCCAAGCGTCAGCTTCTTCAACTGCTCGTCCGACAGATGCTTGACCATTTCCAGCAGGCGCGGATGCGCGCCCCAGAAATGCTTGCGGACGTAGGCACCTGATTCGACGGCGTACTTCTGGTACTCGCCGTCGACGATCTCGCCCATGCGCTTCACGAGCAGGCCTTCGCTGTCTTTCTCGAGCAGCGAGTCCCATTCCGAGCCCCAGATGCACTTGATCACGTTCCAGCCGGCGCCGCGGAAGATCGCTTCGAGCTCCTGGATGATCTGGCCGTTGCCACGCACCGGCCCGTCGAGACGCTGCAGGTTGCAGTTAACGACGAAGATCAGGTTGTCGAGCTTCTCGCGCGACGCGAGGGTGATGGCGCCGAGCGATTCCGGCTCGTCGGTCTCGCCGTCGCCGAGGAACGCCCACACCTTGGCGTCGGTCTTCGGCTTGAGGCCGCGATCTTCGAGGTAGCGGTTGAAGCGCGCCTGGTAGATCGCCATGATCGGACCGAGGCCCATCGACACCGTCGGGAATTCCCAGAAGTCGGGCATCAGCCACGGATGCGGGTACGACGATAGACCGCCGCCCTCATTGAACTCGCGACGGAAGTTCACCAGCTGCTGGGGCGTCAACCGGCCTTCGAGAAACGCGCGCGCGTAGATGCCTGGCGAACCGTGGCCCTGGAAATACACCGCGTCGCCTTCATTGCCGTTATCGCGACCGCGGAAGAAATGATTGAACGCCACCTCATACAAGGTTGCCGACGAGGCGAACGTGGAGATGTGACCGCCAATGCCGTCTTCAACGCGATTAGCTCGCACCACCATCGCCATCGCGTTCCAGCGCACGAGGCTCTTGATGCGGCGTTCGATCTCGCGGCTGCCCGGATACGGCAGCTGCTCATCAGCGTTGATGGTGTTGATGTAGGGCGTGTTCGCGCTGAATGGCAAGCGCACGCCCTGCTTCTGGGCGTGGATGCCGAGCTCCCTCAGCAGGGTCCCGACGCGAGCGGGACCGCCATGCTTGAGCACATCGTCCAGCGAATCGAGCCACTCGCGCGTTTCGAGGGCTTCGAGCTGGGCGGCATCGGTAGGAGCAGTGTTTCTCATGGTCGTCGCCGGCCTCTCTTATCGTCCCGCCGCAGGCGGGGCAAAAAAATGCTGCCTTGAGCGAGGCGGAATGCAACACACGACGAACAACGATACTGTGGAGCCTCGCTCAAGATGGGCAATCGAACCATTTTAGCCCAGGCACGTACCGCTTGTAACATGTTGCAACGATTACAGATGAACGGCAGTCGCGAACCCCGCCCACCCTCTCTGTCGGCTGTCCGAGAGGACATTATCAGCTGCAACCGGTGCAGCCGCCTGCGGTCGTACTGCACGGAAATAGGCCGAATCAAGAAAGCGGCGTTCCGCAACGACCTCTATTGGGCGCGCCCGGTTCCCGGTTTTGGCGATCCGAAGGCGCGGCTGCTGATTCTTGGTCTCGCGCCCGCCGCGCATGGCGCCAACCGCACCGGGCGGGTGTTCACCGGAGATGGCGTCGGCGCCTCGGGCGATTTCCTCATGGCGGCGCTCAACCGCGCCGGCTTCGCCAACATTTCAACCTCGCAGCACGTGAACGACGGGCTGGCGTTGACCGACGCCTACATCGCCGCCACGGTGAAATGCGCGCCGCCCGCCAACAAGCCGCTGCCGGAAGAAGTGGACCGCTGCCTGGCGCACCTGCAGAACGAGATCGCCCACTTGCCCCGCGTGCAGGTGATCGTCACGCTCGGCAAGATCGCCTGGGACGCGTGGCTGAAGTTGCTCGTACGGAACGGTCACACGATCCCGCGACCGCGCCCGGTCTTCGGTCACGGCGCGTCGTGGACGCACAACGGCGTCACCATCATCGGCGCGTATCACCCGTCGCGCCAGAACACCAACACCGGAGTGGTCACGCCGACGATGTACGACGCGGTATTCGCTCGCGTGAAACGCGAGCTCGCATAACCGCAAACCCCTGGAACCTTTGGAACCGCTAGAATCCCCTGAGATGTCCGAGCGCGTAGCGCGAGCAGCGATCGCCGCTATCTTCTTCGCTTACGTCCTATACATCCGCACTTACGACATCGCCGACACCTTCTTGATGCTCGGAGAGCAGACGCGCGATTGGTCGATTGCGCTCGGCGCCATGAGCGAGTTACCGCTGACGGGCGCACCGAGCACGGCCGGCGGGCGCGGCTTTGGTCCGGTGTATTACTGGATTCTCTGGCTCGGCAGACACCTCGTCGGGCCGTTCACTGATTTCCTTCCGCACGCCGGCGGGATCACCGTCGCGTTGATGCAATCAATTGCCGACACGTGGCTGCTGCTGGTCTTGTGGAAGCGAGTCGGGGTGTTTCTCGCGCTGGCAATGTGCCTGGTCATCGCATCAGCGCCGTTCGATATAGCCATTTCTTCCGTGATCTGGAACCCGCCAGTCGCCGCGGCGCTGATCAAGATGGCGACGGCGATGGCACTGAGCCTCGGCGACACGCCGCCTCGATGGAAGATCGCCGTCACCGCGATGCTCGCGTGGTTTGCGGTGCAGGCACCTTTGTCGGCGATTTTCGTTGCCGCGCCCTTGCTGGTTGCGCTCGTCGTGGCGAGGCTCCTGGTTCGCGGTTCGAAACATGGCGATTCTGGAAGTTCGCAGCCGCGAGATCGAATCCAATCCGCGGCGATCACCGCTGCCGTCGTCGCGGCCGTGATCGTCGTCCTGCAGGTTCCCTATTTCATCCAGATCGCGCGCGATCCGGCGGCTCCCATCGGGCCAAGCAGCGCACTCCGAAATATCGCGAGCGCGGAGGCGATACGCATCGACCGTAGCTACAGCTCGGTCGTCAACGGCACCGGCGAGGTGCTCGTCCGGCGATTCGATTCGTGGCGGTTTCAAGTACCAACCGCGATCGCCGCGCTGCTGGTGCTCGTCGCCTGGCGGCGCGACGTGATGCTGCTGGCAGCGTCAGTCGGCGGTATCCTTGGCGCCACGGTGCTGTTTGCCACCTGGACGCGCGGCTACGACAGCTATTGGTTCCTGACGCTCACCACCGCAATGGTGCTGACGTTCGGGATGGCGATTGCCGCCATTCCCGTGCGCGCCGTTGTTCAGGGCGTCGGCGCCGTGTTGTTGCTCGGCATTGTGTTCCTGCAACCGGGGCGGGTGGGCCAGTCGAAAGATTTCTTCAAGTATCCTGCCTACAAGACGATGCGTATTGCGTCGTACGAGCTGGCGGCGACGCATCCGGTGCTGCGCGACATTCGCATCAACTTCGATGGCGTGCATCCCACCATGGACAAATACATCATCTACAGAATCCTCGGCGGCCGCATCGACGCATCGGCGCCGCAGCAGGCTTACGTCAATGGCGACGGCAGCGTG
>DASVFC010000297.1:0-8289 GCA_036380235.1 Vicinamibacterales bacterium | reverse complement strand
GATGGCTTCGATGCGAATGTTGGGATCGGGATGCGTGGACTTTGACTGGGGGCGGAGCTTGTCGAGAATTCCCATATGGGTCGTTCAGACATCGGCGGCGGTGCGACGCCGGCCGGTGCCTCCTTCTTTATGGTCCGTCGGTAGCCCTTCCGCTTGGAAGAGCTGTGGAAAACGCAAACTTGAATTATCGCACTACTTGCGGCTGCCTAAGGTTCCAAAAGTTCCAGAGGAACGACAGGAACCAGCGGTTCCAAAGGTTCCAAAGGTTCCAGGGCTGGTTAGGGGTTGCGGGGTTAGGCGTTTAGTCGAGCCTTGCTTCAATTAATCAACTAATCTACATTAGTGGATGTGCAACAAGCGTCCGCACTCTACCGGCTGCTGGGAGATGACGCCCGGCTGCGGTTGTTGCGGGTCCTCGGCAAGGATCGGTTCAACGTCAAGGAGCTCACCGGCATTCTCGGCCTCGCCCAATCCGGCGTCTCCCGTCATCTTGGCCTGCTCAAGGACGCCGAGCTGGTGATCGAGGAACGCGACGGCGCTTACTCGTTCTACCGTCTCGCGCCCTCGCTGCGCGAACATTCGCACGGGTCGTTATGGCCGTTGCTCGAGGCGCAATTCAATGCCGCCGCCAACAGCGCGTTGTTGAAGGCGGACGATGCACGACTGCAAGAGGTGCTGCGACTGCGGCGCGAGAACTTCGAGCATCTCGGACCCGATACGCGCGACGGCCGGCAGCTGGTGCCCGGCCGCAGTTGGGCGGCCTGGTCGCGCGCACTGGGACTGCTGTTGCCGCCGCTGGACGTCGCCGATCTTGGCTGCGGCGAAGGGTATCTCACCATCGAAACCGCGCGCTGGGCGAGACACGTCACGGCGGTCGATCGATCGACTGGCGTGCTGGCGCGCGCCAAGGCGCTCGCCGCGCGCAGAAAATGCTCGAACATCACCTGGAAGAAAGGTGAGCTCGAGAAGTTGCCGATTGACGGCGAAGTGATGGACGTGGCGCTGCTCTCCCAGGCGCTGCATCACGCGGCCGATCCGGCCGCGGCGGTGGCGGAAGCGGCGCGCATCCTCAAGCCCGGGGGACGCCTGTTGATCCTCGATCTGCGCCCACACGACGAAACCTGGGTGCGCGAGAAGCTCGGCGATCAGTGGTTCGGTTTCAGCGATGAACAGTTGGAAGGCCTGCTGGCGCGAGCCGGGTTCACCGGCATCAAGGTCACCCTTGGCGCCCGCCGCATCAACGATCCGTTCGCAGTACTGCTCGCGGTTGGAATTAAACGGAAATCAAAAAGCAAGAGTTAAACATTACAAAGCTGATGAACATCTTCGAAACGCTTGATCGCCTGCTCGCCGGGCGCATTCTCGTACTCGATGGCGCGATGGGGACGATGGTCCAACGGCGCCAGCTGAGTGAAGCCGACTTCCGTGGTGAGCGGTTCAAGTCGCATCCCAAAGACCTCAAGGGCAACAACGACGTCCTGGTGCTGACGCGGCCGGACGTGATCGCCGACATCCATCGCGAGTATCTCGACGCCGGCGCCGACATCATCGAGACCAACACCTTCAGCTCGACGGCGGTGTCGCAGGCCGACTACGGGCTCGAGGATCTCGCCTACGAGTTGAACCTCGAAGCGGCAAAGCTGGCGCGGCGCGTCGCCGACGAGTGGAGCGCGAAGACGCCGGCCCAGCCGCGTTTCGTGGCCGGCTCGATCGGACCCACCACCAAGACGCTGTCGATCTCGCCCGACGTCAACAATCCGGCGTTTCGGGCCATCACTTTCGACGAGATGCGCGACGCGTTCAAGGACCAGGCGCGCGGGTTGATCGACGGCGGCAGCCACCTGCTGCTGGTCGAGACGCAGATCGACACGCTCAACGCCAAGGCGGCGCTGGTCGCGATCGACGAGGTCTTCGAGGAGAAAGGTGTCCGCCTGCCGCTGATGGTCTCGGCGACCTTGACCGATCGCAGCGGCCGCACGTTGTCGGGGCAAACGCTCGACGCGTTCTACCTGTCGATCGAGCACGCCAGGCCGTTCAGCGTCGGCCTCAACTGCGCGCTTGGCGCGCGAGAGATGCGGCCCTACCTCGCCGAGTTGTCTCGCGCCGCGGAGGGGTACGTCAGCTGCTATCCGAACGCCGGACTGCCGAACGCCTTCGGGCAGTATGACGAGGCCGCTGAAGAGACCGCGGCGCTGGTCGGCGAGTTTGCGGCGAGCGGATTCGTCAACATCATTGGCGGCTGTTGCGGCACTACGCCGGATCACATCCGGGAGATCGCGCGGGCGGTGAAGTCGCTACCGCCGCGGGCGCCCGGCTCCCGGCTCCCGGGTTCCGGCTCCCGGCTAACACGGTTATCCGGGTTGGAGCCGCTGGTGATCCGCGAGGACTCGAACTTCCAGATGATCGGCGAGCGGACCAACGTTACCGGCTCGAAGAAGTTCGAGCGGCTGGTGAAGGCGAGGGACTGGCCCGGTGCCGCGACGGTGGCGCTCGAGCAGGTGCGCGGTGGCGCCAACATCATCGACGTCAACATGGACGAGGGCATGCTCGATTCGGAAGCGTGCATGACCGAGTTCCTCAACTACATCGCCACCGAGCCCGAGATCGCGCGCGTGCCGATCATGATCGACAGCTCGAAGTGGTCGGTGATTGAAGCCGGGTTGAAGTGCGTGCAGGGCAAGGCAGTGGTCAACTCGATCAGCCTCAAGGAAGGCGAAGCCGACTTCCTGCACAAGGCGCGCACGGTGCAGCGCTACGGCGCCGCCATGGTCGTGATGGCCTTCGACGAAAAGGGCCAGGCCGATACGGTTCAACGCAAGGTCGAGATTTGCCAGCGCGCCTACAAGCTGCTGACGGAACAGGCCGGCGTCGAACCGTCGGACATCATCTTCGACCCAAACATCCTGGCCATCGCGACCGGCCTCGAAGAGCACAACGATTACGCCAAGTTCTTCATCGAGGCAACGCGCATCATCAAGGCCACCTGCCCGGGGGTGAAGATCAGCGGCGGCGTCAGCAACCTGTCGTTCTCCTTCCGCGGCAACGATGTGGTCCGCGAAGCCATTCACTCGGCGTTCCTCTTCCACGCCATCAAGGCGGGCATGGACATGGGCATCGTCAATGCCGGACAGCTTGTCGTCTACGAGGACATCCCGAAGGATCTGCTCGAGCACGTCGAGGACATCATCTTCAACCGCCGCCCCGATGCCACCGAACGCATGATCACGTTCGCCGAGCAGGTCAAGGGCAGCGCCACCAAGCGTGATCTCGATCTGAAGTGGCGCGAGGCCCCGGTCGAGTCGCGGCTGTCTCACGCGCTGGTCCACGGCGTCGTCGACTTCATCGAACAGGACGCCGAAGAAGCGCGCGCCAAATATGGGCGGCCGCTGCTGGTGATCGAAGGACCGCTGATGGACGGCATGAAGGTGGTCGGCGAGCTGTTCGGCGCCGGCAAGATGTTCCTGCCGCAGGTGGTGAAGAGCGCCCGCGCGATGAAGCGCGCGGTGGCGTATCTCGAGCCCTTCATGGAAGCCGAGAAGGTGGCGCTCGAAAAGGCCGGCGGCGTTCGGCAGGCGCAAGGCCGCCTCGTGATGGCGACCGTCAAGGGCGACGTCCACGACATCGGCAAGAACATCGTCGGGGTGGTGCTCGGCTGCAACAACTACGAGGTGATCGACCTTGGCGTGATGGTGTCGACGGACAAGATCCTGCAAGCGGCGATCGATAACAAGGCCGACATCGTCGGGTTGAGCGGGTTGATCACGCCGTCGCTCGACGAAATGGTGTTCGTCGCGGCGGAAATGGAACGCCGCCGTTTCACGCTGCCGCTGTTAATCGGCGGCGCCACCACGAGTCCGCAACATACCGCGGTGAAGATTGCGCCGGAGTACTCCCAGCCGACCGTTCATGTTCCCGATGCATCGCGCGTGGTTGATGTAGTTGCCAGCTTGCTGAGCAACGGACAGCGGCCGGCGTTCGACAGCGCCAATCGCGCGGCCCAGTCGAAGCTGCGCGACCAGCATGCATCCCGGAAAGACCGGCCGATCCTGCCGATCGCGCAAGCTCGCGCGAACCGGTTGCAACTCGATTACTCGAATCCGGCGACGCCGTCATTTACCGGCATCAGGAAAGTCGATGTCGCGCTCGAGGAGCTGGTGCCGTTCATCGACTGGCAGTTCTTTTTCGCGGCGTGGGAGCTGAAGGGCCGCTTTCCAAAGATCTTCGACGACCCGAAGATTGGCCAGGCCGCAAAGGATCTCTTCGACCACGCGCAGAAACTGTTGAAGCAAATCGTCGATGGAAAGTTGATCCGCGCCCGCGGCGTGTATGGCTTCTGGCCGGCGAATGCAGATGGTGACGACATCGTCCTCTACCGGGAACCGGGAGCCGGGAACCGGGAGCGGCTGACTGTGTTTCCGATGTTGCGCCAGCAAGAAGTGATCGCCGACGCCAAGCCGAACCGTTCGCTCGCCGATTTCGTCGCGCCAATTGAGAATGGCGTGACCGACTATATCGGCGCGTTTGCCGTCACCGCCGGGCTCGGTGTTGATGAGCTCGTCAGGAAGTATGAAGCCCAACATGATGATTACTCCGCCATCATCGTGAAAGCGATTGCCGATCGGCTTGCCGAAGCGTTCGCGGAATATCTGCACGCGCGGGCGAGAGCGGACTGGGGTTTTGGCGAGACGCTGGCGACTGACGAGCTGATTGAGGAGAAATATCGCGGCATTCGACCCGCCTTTGGTTATCCCGCGTGCCCGGACCATAGCGAGAAAGCGCGACTGTTCGACTTGCTCAACGCCCGGTCTCAAGGCCTGGATCTGACCGAATCTTTCGCGATGACGCCAGCAGCATCGGTGAGCGGGCTGTTCTTCTCGCACCCGCAATCGAAGTACTTTGCGATTCAACGCATCGGCTTGGATCAAGTCGAAGACTACGCAAGAAGAAAGAACATGACGGTCGCCCAAGTTGAGCGGTGGCTGCGTCCCGTGCTCGCGTATGAGCCGTCGCTTGCTGCTGTGTAGGCGCTGGCAATCTCCTTGCAATCCTAGGGGATATACCGGATGAGATATCAGTCTCATCCGCACACAAGGAGCGACCTCAATGGCGCACGATTACGATCGTCCGGATGATTCGAACGCCCCGCGGCATGCCAATTCGGTAGCCGAGGAAACCTCAGCCACTGGTCAGCGCATCAAGGGCGCGATCAAGGAAGAAGTCGGCGACATGATCGACGACAAGGCTATGGAAAACAAGGGCGCGCGTGAGAACGAGGCCGGCAAGGATCGGCAACGCAAGAACGACGCGGTCTAGTGTCCTAACACCGGGTGCGGCTGGTATCGCTCTTCGAGAAACCGGCACTCATCCGCGGTCAGCCTGATCGACGTTCCGTCGATCAATTGGTCCAGCTGCTCGAGCTTCGATGCGCCAATAATCGGCGCGCTGATGCCGGGCTGCTGGATCACCCATGCCAGCGCCACCTGGATTGGCAGCACGCCTTTCTCCTTGGCCACCGCCACCACACGATCGGCTATGTCGTAATCGGTATCGGCGTAATACAGGCCGTGACCGAACTCGTCGTAGCGTTCTCGCGTCGTCGCATCTTTCGTTCCGCGCCGGCGATTGCCGGCCAGGAAACCGCGCGCCAGCGGGCTCCATGGAATCAGGCCGATGCCCTGGTCAAGGCACAGCGGCATCATTTCGCGCTCCTCTTCCCGGTACACCAGGTTGTAGTGATTCTGCATGGTGACGAACTGCGTCCAGCCATGAAAGCGCTGCGTGTAAACCATCTTTGCGAATTGCCATGCGTACATGCTTGACGCGCCGATGTAGCGCGCCTTGCCCGCTTTCACTACGTCGTGCAACGCCTCGAGGGTCTCTTCAATCGTGGTGTTTGGATCGAAGCGATGAATCTGGTACAGGTCGACGTAATCCATGCCGAGCCGCCGCAGCGATGCGTCGATGGCCGACATGATGTGCTTGCGGGACAGGCCACGGCTGTTGGCATGCTCCTCGACGGGATAAAACACCTTCGTCGCAACGACGATGGCGTCGCGTTTCGCGTAGTCCTTGAGCGCGCGTCCGACCACCTCCTCGCTGACGCCGCGCGAATACATGTCGGCGGTATCGAAGAAGTTGATGCCGTGTTCGATGGCGCTCTTGATGAACGGCCGGCTGGCCTGCTCGTCGAGGACCCACGGCCGCCACGCCGGCGTGCCGTAGGTCATGGTGCCGAGACACAGTCGAGAAACCTTCAGGCCTGTTGAGCCGAGGCGGACGTAATCCATTGGCGTCTCTCCAGGAACAGGTAATACGGGATCGACAACGCCGCCAGGGTGGCAGCGACCGCGAAAGCGCGGCTGAACCCATAGCGTTCGCTCATCCAGCCGATCGCGATCGAGCCGGTGCCGATGCCGGTGTCGAAGGCGCCAATCAACGCGCCAAACGTGGCGCCTCGCCGGTGCTCCGGCATGTTGTGCATCAGGTGCGCGACAAACAGCGGGTAGACCGAACCGAAGCCGACCCCGAACACCAGCGCCGACACCACGAACATCGCGCGGCTGTCGGCGATCGTCAGCGTCGCCACACCAAGCACGACCAGCGCCAGGCACGGCACGATGATGCGGTTGTGGCCGACGCGATCCGCATAGCGGCCGATGAACGGCCGGGTACTCAAGATCGCAAACGACAGCACGGTGAAATACAACGCGCGCGGCGTGACGCCGACGTGCTCGGCGTAAACGGCGACGAAGCTCGTAATGCCGCCATAGCTGAATGAATACAGGAACAGCGTGAACCCGACGATGAGCACCCGCCATTCGATCAGGTTGCCGAAATGCAGCTTGCGATCCACGGCCGCGGCGTGAGTGCGGTCCCTGGGCAACCGCCACGCGATCACCGCCATGATCAGGTTCAATACCGCCGCTTCGATGCAGAGCAACGTCCAGCCGCCGTGATCGAAGACCCACAAGCCGAGCCACGGCGCCACCGCGATGGCGAGGATGCTGGCAAATCCCGAATAGCCCAGTCCTTCCGCCCGGCGCGAGGCTGGCACGATATCCAGCATGTAAGCGCTGGACGAGGACAACAGGCACGACCAGAACACGCCGTGGATGAGGACCAGCGCGAGGATCAGCTGATACGACGGCGCGAAGGCGTAGAGGATTGAAAAGCCCGTCAACGCCAGCGCCGCAACCAGCAGCATGTTGCGCTTGCCCCACCGATCGGCGAGCGCACCGGTGATCGGCGCTGAGATGGCCGAGGCATAGGTGAGGAATCCAAGAAACAGGCCGACAGCGACGTGGCTCCCGCCAAGCGACAGGATGTGAAACGGCGCCGTGGGCAACAACTGGAACGCCGACAAGAAGACGATGAAGTTATACGCCCAGAGGATGAAGAAGCGGGGCGTGAAGAGCTTGTCTGTGTGTTTCGCCGCAGCGGCGGGTCGATTATCGAACTTCAAGAATGATCTTACCTATGTGCGTGCTGGATTCCATCAGCCGATGCGCCTCGGACGCCGCGGCGAGCGGAAACGTTTCATGAATTATCGGCACCACCACGCCGCGTTCGAGCAGCGGCCAGACGTGCTCGTGCAGCTCGCGCGCGATCACGCCCTTCTCCGCCGGTGTGCGCGGCCGCAGCGTCGAACCGGTGATCCACGCGCGCTTGCGCATCATGATCGAAAAGTCGAGCTCCGCCTTCGCGGTCTTCAGGAACGCGATCTGCACGAGCCGGCCTTCTATCGCCAGCAGGTCGAGGTTCCTGGGAATGTAATCGGCGCCGACGATGTCGAGGATGACATCAAGACCGCGGCCACCGGTGGCGCGTTTGCCCTCGGCCACCCAATCGGTGGTGCGGTAGTTGAACGCCTCGTCCGCGCCAAGCTTGCGGGCGGCGTCGCATTTCTCATCGCTGCCGGCGGTAGTAAGGACGCGGGCGCCAAATGCTTTCGCCAGTTGGATGGCGGTGGTGCCGATGCCGCTGGTGCCGCCGTGAATCAGGATCGACTCGCCGGATTGCAGCTTGCCGCGCTGGAACACGTTGGTCCACACGGTGAAGAACGTCTCGGGAATGCCGGCGGCCTGAATTGCGGTGAGACCCGCCGGAATCGGCAGCACTTGTTCCCGCGGTACTGCGACCTTCTCGGCGTAACCTCCGCCCGCAACGAGCGCACAAACGCGGTCGCCAACGGTGAAGCCGCTCACGCCTTCGCCCAACGCGCCGACGCGGCCCGCGACCTCGAGTCCCGGAATATCCGACGCGCCAGGCGGCGGCGGATATTTTCCGTAA